>NZ_JBEOPO010000005.1:0-145209 GCF_040310145.1 Shewanella sp. S1-49-MNA-CIBAN-0167
ATCTGGTGATACAGATGGTTCACTCTTATCGCGGTGAACAGCGCTTCATACGACCTCAGGTCGCACGGGCATAAACGTGTTATGCACCCTAACAAGCTTTTGGACAAAAGTGGGTTAAAAGTTACCTTTTTATTAAAGTTTACCCTGACCCCACGACCCCACTAAGTTCACTGGAGTGTCTTTGGGTGGGTGAGTGGTAGTTAAATAAGTGGATTTATTCCAACAATTCATGTCAGATAAATACTTGTGATTTCAAATACCTCGAAATCAACCAAAACGTTATAATGCTCCGCATTTATCAAAACCTCATTTCTACTAAGTCGGGGCTTTTCTGGATCTATAATGATTTTTATTACACTAGTGCAACGGAGGGCGTATGGCTGAAACTGACAAAAAATGTTTAGAAGCAAAGAAAAACCATCATCATGTATGGGCTAAGTATATGAAGCGATGGTCGCCTGATAACAAACAGGTTTACTACACAACTAAGAAGAATAACGACATTCGCTTCGATAGTGTCAAAAACATTGCTGTTGAACGTGATTTTTATCAAGTAAAACCACTTACGCCTGAACATGTGGAAATAATCAAAAGATGGTCGTCAAAAAGCCATAAAAACCTACACGAACTGCACATGTCTTATCTAAGCGATTACCTAGCAATGCAGTGCTTGGAAACACTGTATAAACAAGGCGGTAAAAAAGATGAAATCGCTGATAAGATGTTTGAAGCTTGGAAGTGCAACGGTGTTGAAAACTATCACACCGCTCACGAAAATGAAGTTCAAGAAACTCTAGAGGCGCTTGCAAATCGAAATTTATCGGTACTTGATAAAGACGATAATATGATTAAGTTCATGCAATTCTATGGTCAACAAATTGCGAGAACTAAAAACTTCAAAGATATGATAAGCAACACAGCAGCAAATCATATTAATACATTAACGCTAGAGTGTTGGTGGTTCATTAGTTACATGTTCGGTATGAATTTAGGTCGATCACTTTACTTAGACAGAAAAGACGACACTCATTGTCTGCTGCTCAATGACACAGATACACCGTTCATTACTTCTGACCAACCCATTGTTAATGTTCATCAAGCATTAACCAACGAGATTAAACCACCAAAAGATCATGAATGCGATTTCTACTATCCGATATCACCAAATGTTGCTTACATGATAAACAAATCAAATCGTTTTCCACGCGACAAGGTTCAAGTGTCAGTTGATGTTGTAGAAGAAATGAATATTAAGATAGCCAAACGTGCGAATTTTCATATCATTGGCAACAGTGAGGAGTCGCTTAAGCCTTATAAGAAGTTTGTTGGTTCAAATCTCAAGGCTGTTAAAACAGTCCATACAACACCGTACTAACATGAGTAAAAGTAAGTCAAACAATGAAACAGGAAATTCGGCACTTTCAAAGGCTAACAAGCTTTGGGGCATAAATGAGATACATATCTTGCTTGCAACAGTCCAAACTCAACTCTGAACTTGAGGCCGTTGAAGAAAATGACGTGAGCTAGCCATGGATGGCGAGCTAGCTTTAGAGGGGAAGGGACGCCCCATCTGAAGCGTTAGCATTTTCGAATAAGGCTGAGGCAGTTACCCAATAAAGTTAAAAGCTGGATCAATCCCCATGGCGACCTTTTCGCTGTTTGAAAATGTTGCGGGGCGGCTGGGAGTTCCAAGAGGGAACAGCCGTTGGTTTCCTCTTGGTCTGGTGTGGGTGAAGCGCCACGACGTTAGTGGCCGCAGGCCATAAAGTACAAAAAGTACAAAGCAAAATAAACACCTGGATTCCGGCTCAAAAGCATTGCCGGAATGACGCAGTATTTAACCCGTGCAGGGTGGAACCTTGCGATGTTAATCTGGTGTGGGCGAAGCGTCACGATGTTAGTGGCCGCAGGCCATATTGTTAACTCACAGTAGCTCAAATTTTTGTAAGAACTTAGTTCTAATTCTTCTGTTTAGATATAATTTTTTGTTTATCATGAAGTTTAATAATAAACCAAACTGAGTTAGTACTATTGAAGCCATGAATCAAATCGCTGATCATTTGCGCTTCAAAAATGAGATTAACTTTTACTTACCAGCTCTATCTTAAACTCACTCCCTACCCCTGGTTGGCTGTCTATTTCAATTCGGCATTTCAATAATCCCAATAACTGCCTGACGATGGCGAGTCCGACGCCGAGTTGTGGCAGACTTTGATTCGCTTCAAACGACAATGTGGTCATCGATAATTGTTTCAGGGCGTCAACTTCATGCTGGTGCATGCCAGCGCCTGTGTCGCGCACGGTTAACCATTGTTGGCCGTTGTGGAGCGCATTGATGATTTGTATCTTGCCGCCTGCGGGAGTGTAACGCAGGGCGTTATCGACCAAGTTGTTGAGTATGCGGCGCATCAGTGCAGGGTCGGTATAGATTTGGCTGGCATGGTTGATGTCAAAATCTAACTGAACCCCGAGTTTTTTCGCTCGTGGGGTAAAGGTTTGTTCAATATCGCAAAGCAGTTCACTTAAGTTGACTTGTTGCAGTTGCGCATCGATTTGGCCATTTTCGAGGGCGGCTAATTCTAACAGTTGAGCCAGTAGCTGCTGTAAGGTTTGGCCTGAGTTTGCCGCGTATTGGATCAGTGCTTGGTCACGTTCGTTTTCGGGCAATATTAACCAAGTATCGATATAGCCTAATAGTGCAGTAAGCGGGGTTTTTAAGTCATGTGACAAATGCAGTAAAAAGTCGTGTTTGGCCTGTTGTTGGCGTTTAACTTGCTGTTGTTGCAATTGGATTTCTTGCAATAAATGATTGATATGATGGCTCAGCAGGCTTATTTCTAAGCTGCCACGATAGCGCTGGGGGAGTATCAGTTTGTCTGACATCGGGGTGTTTTTAAGTTCTGTTAAGTCTTGAGCGAGTTTTTGGATTGGGCGGGTAAAATAGCGCAGTAAAATTACAAATAGCACTAAAGCAAAAATGATCCAAAATCCAATAGTGGCGCCCCAGATTTTAGGTTGGTTTTCGGCATTTATGAGTGTTTGCCAACTGTCATAATCTTCACCGCCAATGATGACATACAAATAACCACTGTGCAGTCCATCTTCGGTGATGAGTTTACTGGCGGAAAAAATCTTGTGGGTATCTTCGCTGCGCGGATCTGTGCCAAGTACTGGCAGGTTGTCGCCATTTAAAAACTGTTGAATGATTGCAGTATCGACCCGGTGAATTTTAATTTTTTCTTCTTTGGCGTCATAGGCTATCACTTTGCCATCTGGGTCTAAGGTGTAAATTTCAAAGCTTGGACCTAACAGCATAAAATCATGAAAGGCTTCTTTAAGCGCGGCGTCTGACGTTATCCCTTGTGATAGTAAAGGGTTGATGTGTGCCATGTGTTCAGCAAGTTGTAGATGCAGTGATTGCTGAATTTGGTTACGGTTAAATTCATGGTTAAGTTGCAACCATTGCCATAACGCTACAAACAGTAATAACACTATTATCGTTGATGCTAAAAACAATCGATTAAATAAACGATTCATTAGTGGGCTTGCACCTCTGGTGGTGAAAATTTGTAGCCTACGCCCCACACTGTTTTGACGAGATCATGTTCAGGTGAGCACACAGAAAGCTTATTGCGTAAGCGATTAATATGGCTGTTTACTGTGTGCTCATAGCCGTCGTAGTGATAACCCCATACCGCTTCTAACAATTGCATGCGGCTAAAGACTTGTTGCGGGTGTTTGGCTAAAAAAAGCAGTAAATCAAACTCGCGGGCGGTGAGGGTTAATGCTTTATTAAACGCGGTGACTTCACGGGTACTGGCGTTAATGGTTACACTGTTAAATTCAATTTGTTGGGTTTGTTCATGTTGGGCTTTACCGCGTCTTAATAGTGCTTTTACCCGTGCCCGCAGCTCTAATACGCTAAAGGGTTTGACCAGGTAATCATCTGCTCCTGCTTCAAGGCCCAGTACCACATCTGCTTCTGAATCTTTGGCGGTTAATAGCATCAACGGGACTTCCTTACCGGCTTGGCGTAGTTGCTCACACAATATAATGCCATCACCATCGGGGAGCATGCGATCCATTAAAATGAGGTCGAGTTTTTTATGTTCGATAATGTGCATGGCTTGCTTCAAGGTGGTGGCGTGATCGACGCTGTAGTTGAGTGTTTTGAGGTTAAGTATGATTAACTTAGCCAAGTCTTGTTCGTCTTCTACTAACAAAATATGTTGCGGACAAACATGGCCATTATGTTTCGCGGTTCCATTCATGGTGACTTCCTCAAAGCAAATCCAGTAATTGCATTAATACTTAGACCCGCTTTGAGGAGAATAAATTTCAATGTGGTTGAAATTCATTCAGTCGATACGACCGATTAAGATTATTCAGTACGCATAATGGTGACGGCTAATACCGGGTTATCAAAACGATGCGATGCCCCCAGTACTGAATCGGCTAAGCCATCGTACATTGAAATAACACCAGGATGAATATGGACAAAGTCGACATCATCACGGCTGGCGTTAAAACCTTCGCCGCCATCAGCAGGACCTGGCATAGTGCCTTTGGCTTCGCTGTTGGCTTCAGTGCCAGCATCATAAGCCATAAACTTCATCGCGGTTGTTGCATCCACTTCCATACCGGCAATGGTGTAATTATTAATACCGGTAAAGGCATCGTTAGTGTTAACCAACATGGTGGCCAAACTAATGCTCGCTACGTCGGCTTCATCTAAAGTCAGCGTCAGCGTTTCTGACATGCCAGGCATTAATAAACCGGTGCCGTTAACGCTGCTTTCGATCACGCTTAGTGCAGCTATGTCGGCAGTATCACCAGCTTCAGCCATTTTCTCGAGTGCTTCGCTAGCCATTTCACCGGCGTTCCATAACATGGCATCACTAGCATGAGAGGCCAGAATAACCGGCGACATTGGTTGGTTAGCCGTCAGGTTAGTCACGGTCACAGTGAAGGTTTGCATCACTGGAGCTGGCGGGGTGACAACAACAGTATCATCATCGTCATCACCACAGGCAGTAAGCAGTGTTGCAGCAGCCAGCATGGCGATTAAGCTGGGCTTAAGTGTAAAGTCAGTGCGTTTCATGGGCTACCTCCTTATTTTACTGTCACCACAACTTTGGCTACAGGGTTCAACCAGCGATGAACGCGACTGTCTAGGTCACTCATACCGCCAGCAGGGTCCATGTCACCTAAAATGCCAGGGTGAGTATGCACATTGATGTTGTCAGAATTGTCCATCACGCCAGTGCCATTGGCTCCACCGTCACCACTAGGTGCCGCAGGAATACCCGGTACGCCTGACATGCCGCCGCCATTAATGATTTCATCATTGGCTTCTGTGCCCGCATCATAAGCATTGACATACATAGTGTACGTACCCGCTTCGGTAGGGATTTCCCAAGCATCTAAGCCCATAAAGGCATCGTTAGTGGGCAACACCATGGCTACGATAGATAAATGGGTGTTGTCGCCAGTATCAAGCATTACGTCACTGACATTGGCGCCAGCAGCAAGCAAACCCATTGCCGGGTTAGCTGATGTCACACCTGCATTACCGGTTACAGCAGCATCTAAGTCGCCAATATCACCGCCTTCAGCCATTTTTTGTAATGCTGCAGAGGCTTGGGTACCGACTTGAAACAAATGGCTGTCAGCGTCGTGAGCTGCAATTAACAGTGGGGTGAAGTGATTTCCGTGAGTTAAGTTTGTCACGCTAACTTCAATGTCAGCAGCGAACGTGGGTAGGCTGAATAATCCAGCAGCCATAAGACTTGCAGTCACTAGTGTACGTTTCATAACCGAGCTCCTTTGTTTAATTGCAACCAGTATGAACAAAGGATCTCACCTACTTATCGCCAAATTATCACAAAAGGTTAACATCGTTAACTTACCGATAATGACGTGTGATATGGTGTGCTAAAACCAACAATAGCTCATATCCACTAATGTTAAGCGTGGCGTTAACAGCTGAAGAAAATAGGTTAACAATGATTAGACAACTGACTGCCGCCGACTTTGATGCAGTGATAGCCTTGGGGGAAATAGTTCACGGCAGTGGTTATATGGATATCGCTGAACTGACAGCTATTTATCACAAAGGCATTAAAAATGGCATTAATGCCAATTTTGTCGCGCTTGAAAATGAGCAACTTATCGGCTTTCGGTTAACCTATGCTGCAGGACAATGGCCGCAAGACCAATGGTGTTCGGTGGATAAGTGGGGTGTTGATTTTGACGATGTGTGTTATTTCAAATCAAACACTATTGCTGAATCTGGCCGAGGCCAAGGGCTTGGTGGTAAATTATTAGCGGCGTCTAAAGCGGCAGTTATTGCTCAGGGTGCTAAGGCTGGCGTGAGCCATTTATGGCAGCAAAGCCCTAACAATGCCGCGGTACGCTATTTTACTAAGGCGGGCGGGCAGTTAATTGCGCAACACCCACAGCGCTGGCATCAACGTTATATGGGCGAAGATTATATCTGTGTATTGTGTGGTGAAGATTGCCACTGTGTTGCCTGTGAAATGCTACTGGTTTTTTAACGACATTCTAGGGTCTGTTGATCTTTGCTGGTTGAATTTTGTTCGAGATAAAAACGTTTTAATCGAGGCGAGTGGATTGCTGCCTAGCAATCTAAGCTACTTTTACTTAACGAAGAGTGACTCAACAAAGAGTAAAATGTTTTTAGCCGAACCCTACGGGCAGCGTTTGTTGGTCATTTTTACTGCGTTATCGACTTTTTGTGTAGAATAACTACACCACAAAGTCTCTGCCTTGTACAAATGAACAACAATTCGCTGCAAAACCAACCTTGAAAGATCAACAGACCCTAATAATCAATAATAACAAGAAGATGAATATGTACGATCCGCTGATTAACACCCATCCCAACAATCAAACGTTTGCTCCTAGCTATTGGGCGAGCACCCAAGCATTACCCGCACCAACAGCTGCATTGTCTGGCCGCCAACAAACCGATGTGGCTATTGTCGGCGGTGGCTACACCGGCTTGTTAACCGCATACTATTTAGCCACCGAGTTTAATATTGATTGTCAGGTGTTAGAGGCTAATCAGGTGGGGTTTGGTGCTAGCGCTCGCAATGCCGGTTTTGTGTTAAAAGGTTCGGGTCGTTTAGGTTATGCGGCCATGACTCAGCGCTGGGACTTAGCCACCACCAAAGGTATTTTTGATGAATTCACCCAAGCGGTCGCCCGAGTTGATGGGTTAATCAAACAACATAATATCGCCTGTGAGCCTCAAGAAACGGGATATTTAAAAGTGGCGCATAATCCCAAGGCGCTGGTGTCACTGCAAAACGCCGCTAACTATATTCAACAACATTTAGCCGACAGCCAAGACTCAGGTGCTGAATTTATCTCAAGCCAAGACTTTCGGGCGCAGTATTTAGATCATCATCAAGCCTATGGTGCTCTGCGCTTAAAAGATGGCTTTGGCTTAAATCCGCTTAAATTACTACTGGGTTATAAGTCGATGGTACAAAACCAAGGCGTGACGATTTCTGAGCAATCGTGTGTAGTAGATTGGATTGAGGAGGGCGGCAAGCACCGTTTAATCACCGATAAAGGCGAGCTGACTGCCAACAAGGTGATTATGGCGGGTAACGCTTATACCCCCAAACGTTTTAATCAAGGTGTAGACGATAAGTTTTTACCGATATTAAGCAATGTCATTGTAACTGAACCATTGAGTGAGCAAGAAAGCGTGGCAGCCGGTTTGCATACTCATCAGGTGACCATGGATACCCGCATTTTAAAATACTATTACCGATTATTACCCGACAACCGCTTGTTGTTTGGTGGTCGCGGCGCGGTATGGGGTAAAGATGCAGATAAGCCTATTTACGCTGAGCGCTTAAAGATGGCGTTAAATAAGTGTTTCCCCAGCTTAACGAGTAAAGCGATTGCCTATAACTGGACCGGATGGATTGCTGCGGCAATGGATGATATGCCTCATGTGTACAGCAAAGGGGGCGTGGGTTATAGCTTAGGATATTGCGGTGCTGGAGTGTCTTTTAGTAGCCAAGCGGCGTTTCGTTTAGCGCAAAGTATTGCCGGTGAAACCTTACCTAACCTGCCTTTATATCAACAACCGCTACCCCAATTTCCCTTTACCCAAGCAAGGCGCCTTGGGCAATGGGGTTACTATCATTATGGTTGGTTAAAAGACCGCTTTGGTTAACCGACCACTTCTTAGTTAACCGACCACTTCTTAGTTAACCGACCACTTCTTAGTTAACCGACCACTTCTTAGTTAACCGACTACTTTTTAGTTAACCGACTACTTCGCCAGTGCTGATCCTAGTTTCGTCTAATGGCTCAATTTTAAAATTAAAATAGGCATAAGAGGCACTGATAAGAGGACAGACTAAGTTAAAGAAGGCGTACGGCAGGTAAGCTATTGTAGCGACGCCAAGCGTACTGGCCATAAAGGCACCACAGGTATTCCACGGAACCAGTGGACTAGTCACTGTGGCTGAGTCTTCTAAGGTGCGGCTTAAATTAACCGCCGCCAACTTACGGCGAGTGTATTCTACTTTTAGCATTCTACCGGGCAGCACGATGGCAATATATTGATCGGCAGTAATAATATTAGCGCCAATACATACCCCAAGGGTGGTAATGATCAAGCTGGTGGTCCCTGTCACCACGGTAAGAATACTTTCTAAAATACGGTTTAATAACCCAGTGACTTCCATCACGCCGCCAAAGGCCATTGCACAAAGAATTAGCCACACAGTGGTCACCATGCTGCTCATGCCGCCGCGGCTTAATAAATTATCTAATACTTCATCACCGGTATTGGCCACATAACCGTCAAACATGGCAATCCATAAGCCTTTTACCAACGCCACCATCGGCAATAGGGTGTCGTCATGGACAAAATCAATGACGTTATTAAACTGAAATAATGCAGCGCAAACTGCGCCAGCCAAGGTGCCTAGTATTACCGTTGGGAATGCTGGCATTCTGCGATTGGCTAAATACAACACCACTAACAACGGGATCAGCAAATGTATTCCTGGATTGTAGGTCTTATCCAATAAAGCCAAAGTATCTACGAGTTGATTTTCAATGGGCGCAGCGTCTGCGGTAAGACCTAAAAAGATAAATCCAATGAGGGCAATAATAATGCTCGGTACCGTGGTCCAGGTCATGTGGCGGATATGGCTAAAAATATCAGTGCCCGCGACTGCGGGTGCAAGGTTGGTGGTATCAGACATTGGCGACATTTTGTCACCAAAATAAGCGCCACTGATGATAGCGCCCGCGGTGATATTGACGTCTAACCCCATGGCAGAGGAAATACCCACTAAGGCAATACCCAATGTACCGGCCACCGTCCAAGAGCTACCAATACTAAGTGCGACAACGGCACATAATAAGCAGCAAGCGGCATAAAAATAGTCTGGGTTAAGAATTTGCATACCGTAATAAATCATCGTCGGCACTGTACCGGCTAAAATCCACGTACCAATCAGTGAACCCACACTAAATAAAATTAATAATGCGCCAGTGGCAACCCCAATACTTTTGACGATACCGCGTTCCATTTGGTTCCAGCTATAACCATTTTTATAACCGATAATCATCGCAATACACGCCGCTAACACTAATGCGATTTGGTTCGCGCCAGATGAGCTGTCTGACGAAAATAGATAAACCGCCGCTGCAAGCATAATAATAAGGGAAAAAACGGGGATAAGAGCATCAAGCAAGCTGGGTTGCTTGTGCTCGGGAGGAGACGGGTTAGATGGCGCCGCTTGAGACATATTACTTCCTTTGTTGTTATTATTTTTGACCAATATCTCATTCGTGTGAGCTGGCTAAGTGTTATTGTAATAAGTTAGCAACTTATTTGTAACAAGGTTATATCCTGACATAAAAACCCGCCACAAGTCGAACATTGTTAGGCTTGAGTAATATTTTTTTGCGAGAGATATTGTTGCCGTTATTGAGCGGTGTGCTTGGTTAATTACTTTATGTGGCTAAATATGCTAATTGGTTGTTAGGGTTTGCATAAGTATTTGAGTTTGTTGTCTGGTGATACTAACATCTACTTTTATCTTTACTGCATTTTTTGATGTTATTTCTGTGATTATCTCAACAGAAAAAATCATTATCGACTGACATTTGTTGGCCTATTGGGTCACTCAAGCTCCTTTCTATCACCATCCCCTTGTTACAATACCATCATCAAGTTGAGACTAAGTCTGCTAGTTTTTCCATACTGTCATTTAAGTTATATCGTTGAAAAGTTATTGATGATGAGGGTTTATGACACCTGCTATAGCGTTACCCGCTTTTTAAGCCTATAGGCAAATAAATAAAAACAAAGTAAGCATGATAGTTGACCGCCAAGATCGCAAAAAAATAGACCGCACAGGCCCGTTGCCAACGGATTGGTAGAAAAGATATATCAAGGTCAAATGCTTGATCTTGATGTGTATGATTATAGACAAGAGACAAGAGACAAGAGACAAGGTAATAAAACTAGGCTTGAAGGCGATGGGCTTGATTATCTTTTTGGCTAAAGAATTCCTGAGAATTGAACATAGGATTATTCAGATTAAAACTGATGCTCGCGAGATCCTTGATGTTTTAGGTCTATACCAAGGTTTATAACAGCAAGGCTCCCGCAGAGTGCTTACTTTGGCGTGGTATTATTTAAGTGTTTTACAATAGCGTTTTCCGCATCTGACTTATCAGCTTTATCTTTGCTTGGGGTAATATGAGCCATAGCATTATGGCCGGTCATATCTTCTGCGATATGTAACCAATCAGGATGCCAATAGAAAGAGGTACCTGATACCGTGTTCCAATTATGAACCCCTGACTTTTCACCTTCATAAATCAGGTCGCTGGTAGAGTATTTCATTTTATCCTCCAAAAATAATCAATTTTTACATCATGTTAGTCTCAACCATCATATTTGATCGCAGTGACTATTGATTATAGGATGCGCCATGGATGAAGGTATTTTTGTGATGCGTATCACAAAATAATTGATTATTGAATACTAATGAAGCATCTATAATTATAACGGCACGTTATTTGGTATCAGACAAAACTCAATCAGTTTACGCGTTGGCGTTAATGGAATCGATTGCCGCTTCTCTTATCCCTGTTGAGATTAATAAGCCTTGATTTGAAAGTATTCACCACTTTGTATTGATGACTCATTTATGGGACATGCAATAAAAAACCCTGCGTTGTTCACAGGGCTGATTTGGGGTATTGCAGATGAGCGCTTATCAGTTTATGCGTTTTCACGTGCGATTGCGCGATAGGCAATATCGGTGCGAAAGTACACATCATCCCAATGGATGGTATCGACTAACGCATAAGCCGCTTGTTGCGCTTCTGTCACTGTGTTTCCTAATGCGGTGGCACATAAAACGCGGCCACCGTTAGTGACAACATGGCCATCTTTGATGCGAGTACCAGCATGGAATACTTTAGCGTGAGTATCGCCAAGGGTTAACCCGTCAATCACATCGCCTTTGTTATAAGCGTCAGGATAACCACCGGCTGCCATGACGACACCAACTGCAGCGCGAGGGTCAAACTCTGCGGTGACTTGGTCTAATTCACCACGGGTCGCGGCTAAGCAAAGCTCAACAATATCAGACTGTAAACGCATCATGATCGGTTGGGTTTCTGGGTCACCAAAGCGGCAGTTATATTCAAGTACTTTAGCGCTACCATCAGGCGAAATCATCAGCCCAGCGTATAAGAAACCGGTGTAAACGTTACCTTCTGCTGCCATACCGTCTATCGTTGGGCGGATAACATTGGCGATAGTCCAATCGTGAACGGCTTGGGTGACGACAGGCGCGGGAGAGTATGCGCCCATTCCGCCAGTATTCGGGCCTTGGTCAGCATTATCGCGGGCTTTATGGTCTTGGCTGGTGGCCATAGCAAGAATGTTTTTGCCGTCTACCATGACGATAAAACTGGCTTCTTCGCCGGATAAAAACTCTTCAATCACTACGCGTGAACCGGCATCACCAAACTTATTGCCCGCAAGCATATCGTCAATGGCTTCATTGGCTTGGGTTTGGTCAGCTGCGATGATCACCCCTTTACCAGCCGCTAAACCGTCGGCTTTAATGACGATAGGAAAACCGGTTTTAGTCGTGAGTTCAGTAACGTAAGCTTTTGCTGGCGCAATATCAGTGAAGTTTGAATACGCTGCCGTTGGAATATGATGACGAGCTAAAAAATCTTTAGTGAACGCTTTTGAAGATTCAAGCTGCGCCGCGCCTTTTGTTGGACCAAAAATAGCTAAACCAGCCGCATTAAAGGCATCGACTACGCCTAACGCTAATGGCACTTCAGGGCCGACAATCGTAATCGCAATGGCATTGCCTTTGGCAAATGCAACCAATTCGTCAATTTGCTCAACATCAATGGCAAGGTTTTCTAATTTGGGTTCTAAGGCTGTGCCGGCATTACCTGGAGCAACAAATACAGTGTCAACTTGTGCTGATTGGGCTGCTTTCCACGCCAACGCATGTTCACGTCCGCCGCCGCCAATAACAAGTACTCTCATTTTTAATCCTTTTATCGCTGCGTTATTGTGTCAATTTCTGCTTCAAGCATGCTCACCTATACTGATAAGCTGCATGTGCTTTCATTGAACCAGAAAAAATGGCTATGCTCTCATTCGTTTAACACAAAATGTAAACAGTATCGCTTGTCATATCGTTGGCAAACATCATTTAGCTAAAAGCACGATAGAAAAGCGATACCCATATTTGATATCAGAGTTTATTAATGACGGAAGTGACGCATGCCAGTCAATACCATCGCCATACCATGCTCGTCGGCAGCAGCGATGATTTCTTCATCACGAATTGAGCCACCTGGTTGGATGATACAGCTAATACCTGCAGCCGCGGCTGCATCGATACCATCACGGAAGGGGAAGAAGGCATCAGATGCCATTACTGAATTTTCAACCACTAGGCCTTCATCTGCGGCTTTAATACCCGCTATTTTGGCTGAGTAAACGCGGCTCATTTGGCCTGCGCCCACACCTATGGTCATACCGTCTTTGGCGTAAACAATGGCGTTAGATTTAACAAACTTGGCCACTTTCCAGCAGAACATTAAGTCTTTTAGTTCGCTTGCAGTCGGTTGACGCTTAGACACCACTTTAACGTCGGCTAAGTTCACCATGCCTTGGTCGCGGTCTTGCACTAACAATCCACCGTTAACGCGCTTGTAGTCTAAGCTGGTGGTCTTAGTATTCCACTGGCCACATTCAAGTAATCGCACATTAGCTTTAGCGGCAATGATGTCGCGCGCGGCTTGGCTCACTTTAGGGGCGATGATCACTTCAACAAACTGACGGTCAACAATGGCTTGCGCTGTGTCTGCGTCTAATTCTTGGTTAAAGGCGATGATGCCACCAAACGCTGAGGTTGGGTCGGTTTTAAATGCACGATTATAGGCTTCTAACAGGTTAGCACCTAATGCTACACCACAAGGGTTAGCATGTTTAACGATAACGCACGCAGGGCCTTCAAACTCTTTTACGCATTCAAGGGCAGAATCTGTGTCAGCAATATTATTGTAAGACAGTGCCTTGCCTTGTAACTGAATTGCGCTAGCAACAGAGGCTTCATCTATATTGGTGTTTACATAAAAAGCTGCTTTCTGGTGACTATTTTCACCGTAGCGTAAGTCTTGCTTCTTAACAAACTGAGAATTAAACGTGCGTGGAAACGTTGAATCATCATGGCATTCATCGGTGCTGTGTGCGGGAACCATAGTGCCGAAGTAATTGGCTATCATACCGTCATAAGCGGCGGTGTGTTCAAAGGCGGCAATGGCTAAGTCAAAACGCGTTGCTAATGTTGTGCTGCCATTGTTAGCTTGCATTTCAGTGATCACACGGGGGTAATCTTTGGCATTGACCACTATGGTGGTGTCTTTGTGGTTTTTAGCGGTTGAGCGAACCATTGTTGGGCCGCCAATGTCGATGTTTTCGACCGCGTCCGCTAAGGTGCAACCTGGCTTATCAACGGTTTCTGCGAATGGGTATAAGTTAACCACAACTAAATCAATAGGCTTAATAGCGTTTTGTTCCATGACGATTTCGTCAATGCCGCGACGGGCTAAAATGCCGCCGTGAATTTTTGGGTGCAGTGTTTTAACACGACCATCCATAATTTCTGGGTGACCTGTGTAGTCAGAAACTTCAATGACCGGAATGTTATTGGCCGCAAGTAATTTTGCAGTACCACCCGTAGACAGGAGTTCAACACCTTGTGCATGCAGCGCTTGTGCAAACTCAAGGATCCCAGTTTTATCTGATACGCTTAATAGCGCGCGACGAATTGGTCTGACATTATTCATTTAGGTACAGGGTCCACTAGTTTGATTTAAAGGATCTTTCGTAAAATAGAATCATCAAAAAGTCTGCTTTACCAAAGTCCCTCACCGTGAATTCTTATTGTGGTTACACCTTCTAGGTTATCTGTATCGTGATCAGGCGGGCGTATTTTATCGTAAAGAGCTTCTATTAGGTGTTTTTTCTGTGTAATTTCACAATATTGAAATAAGAACAAAGATACGTAAGAATAATCATTCAAAAACCCTTGACCTTGGATTAAACTCTAAGGTTTATACTTACGTTAATTATGCAATCAATGGCTGAACATATTATGTATCGAATAGGCGAACTTTCTGCCTTGTATGACATTAAGGCTGACACATTACGGTTTTACGAAAAGCACGGTTTGCTGTCGCCATCAAGCCGGTCTGATGCTGGATATCGATTGTATAACCATAGCGATTCCGAGCAACTTAAATTTATTTTACGAGCCAAAGCCGTCGGTTTTTCGCTCAATGACATTGCAGAATTATTGTCTATCGAAGTCGATAAAACCAACCGCGCTTGTGCTGATGTTAAAGGCTTAGTGGATACCAAGCTTGAGCAAGTGGAAGCCAAATTAGCCGAGTTACAGCATTTTGCAACCTCACTAAAAAGTTTATCAAATACTTGCTGTGGTGGCCATGATAGTGCCGAACATTGCTCAATACTCGAAGCGTTAGAGTCCTCTGATAAAGACATTATTGCTGAAAAAGAACATCATCACTTTGCCCAATCAGGTCGTAAGGATTAACAATGTTATTGACCAATTTTATCCACTTATTTTTAGAATCAGCGCCTTGGTTGTTACTTGGTTTGGTGCTTGCTGGGTTGTTAAAGGTATTTGTGCCAATGGCATGGATGCAAAAGCAACTGGGTGGACACGGGATTAAAACCGTTGTAAAAGCAGCATTATTAGGTGCGCCTTTACCTTTGTGTTCGTGTGGCGTCATTCCCGCAGCGGTGGGTTTGCGTCGTTCTGGCGCTTCAAAAGCCGCGACCACCTCTTTTTTAGTGTCAACCCCAGAAACCGGGGTTGATTCGATAACCGTATCTTATGTGCTACTTGGGCCTTTTATGGCCATTGTGCGACCTATTGCAGCCATTACCAGTGCAATTGTGGCCGGTTTATTAGTGGGTCGTGATGACGATGATGGTATTGCCGCGTCAGCTTCATCTAACGGAACAGCATCCAATGATTCACCTGCTAGTGCCAAGCCTGTTTCGTCATGCTGTGGATCTAAATCACCAACTACATCTGAATCAACATCACCATCTAAAACAACCACTAGCACAATGCAAAATGCCAGTGTAAAAATGACTGCGATTAAATCCGAAGCAGTTATGCCAAAGTCGCTCTTGACTCCAATGGCGCCAGCTCGTCCACTTGCTGGCAATGTGACAGGAGCAAAGCAAAGTAGTTGTTGCGGTAGTAAAGCCGCTGACCAGGCCGCAGAACCTAAACCTGCTGGAACGTGTTGCAGCACTAAACAAAAAGCTGAACCGAGTGTTGAAACTATTAAATCAAGCTGTTGCAGTAGTAAAACCGTGTCACAAGTTGACACTGCACCAGCAAGCAGTTGTTGCGCATCAACAGCAAGCCAACCACCTAGCGAAAGCGCCGATGAAGCCAGCTGCTGCGCATCGACTCAAGACATAGCAACGCAGTTGAAGCAAAATAGCGTGTTCAGTCGAGTCTTGTCTGGGCTGCATTATGCGGCCACCGATTTAGTCAGAGACACTACCTTGTGGTTACTGGTGGGATTATTTTTTGCGGCGCTAGTACAGACTTACGTGCCTGCTGACTTTTTAGTTAAATGGGGCGATGGTATTTTAGCCATGCTAGTGATGGTATTAGTGTCGATCCCAATGTATATCTGCGCCACCGCCTCAACACCTATTGCTGCTGGTCTACTATTAGCAGGGGTGTCTCCAGGTGCCGTATTGGTGTTTATGATGGCAGGGCCGGCAACTAATATTGCGACCTTAGGTGTGGTAACCAAGGAGTTAGGTAAACGGGCATTATTTGGCTATTTAGGCGGGGTGATTGGCGTCTCTTTGGTATTTGGAGTACTCGTTAATTATCTTGTTGCCACCTTTGGCTTTGAAGTTATGCCGCAAATTGGTGAAGAACACGCTTTATTACCAGAAGGTGTTGTCGCTGTGGCTGGGATTGTACTTGCGGTGTTAATGGCAAAAGTGTTGTGGGATAAGATCCCTAAAGGCAATAAAGAGAAAAGCTGTTGTTCATAATCAGTTAATCTCAATCGGTTTGCCAACATGAGTTAACCAAAATCAGAAAGCCAGTGATAACGTCACTGGCTTTTTTAGTGAGCGAACCTTAACCTAACAATGTGGGGGGAATTGAATCTCGACGATTTAACAGCGCTCAGGTAGTGGCTAATGACTACGATGCGACCATGCTACGAAGGGGGGAGGGATTTATTCTATTCCATTTGGGCAAGATAGTATCGAGACCTATAGTTTCCATACTTATGACATCAACAAATCTGTTTGGCAGTTTAAAGTGGCAGTGAAGTACAAGTGTTAATGTCGGTGAAATAAGCTACTAACATAAGCTACTAACAAAAATACCGAGCCATTGGTTCGGTATTTTTATGTTGCTGATAATATTTGTACATGAAGCTTTTTATAAGCAAATAGGGATTATAAAAAAGCGACTCGCAAAATAGCCTGTAACAACCGCTATTTACACGTAAAACCAGTTACAGGTTATTTGATTTTACTGGCAAAATTTTCAGGTTCATTTTTAGCGTGCTTAACCGCGCGTTTTTCTTTTAATGACAATGCCGGTTTTTTCTTCGCTTCTTTTGAATTATTACGTTCTTTGCTCATTGGTATGACTCCTAGTACGCATCATGCGTGACTAATAAATAGTAATTTCTGTGCCAGTATCGAATGTGCCTATTAATCAGTCACCAGATACTCACTTAGCCTTTTAACAATTTACTGAACCAAACTTAACATTGATATTGCAAATAATTGTGTGAAAGAACTTACCTCTATAATCGAAATTAATCACCTAGTAAGTTGATATTAGCACCTAGCCAGTTAAAAATAGCTATATATCCTATAGATTATTTTGTGCTAAAAATGCCATCTTTAATTATGATTGTTTTGCAGGACAAAATCGGGAAT
Organism: Shewanella sp. S1-49-MNA-CIBAN-0167; assembly: GCF_040310145.1. Lineage (NCBI taxonomy): Bacteria > Pseudomonadati > Pseudomonadota > Gammaproteobacteria > Alteromonadales > Shewanellaceae > Shewanella > Shewanella sp. S1-49-MNA-CIBAN-0167. The sequence goes on from NZ_JBEOPO010000005.1 coordinate 17,576, forward strand.
TTCAAGTACACCCTCACCCCAGCGTTCAAATAAGGCCGCATATAAAAATTCAACGAAAACGCGGTATTTACGCGGCAGATAAACACGCTGTGGGAAGCTGAGTGTGACCTTGGTTTGCATCATCGGGAAATCTTCTAATATCGGGATCAGTTGTTGACTATCGATGGCTTCTTGCGCAATAAAAACCGGCACTGCAGTGATCCCTAAGCCTTCAATTGCCGCTTCGCGGGCAAAGGTGACATTATTAACCTTCAGCTGTGCTGGAGGATCGAGTTCGACCCATTGGTTACCATCAAAAATCCGCCAACTACCATCAATGTGGGCAGACTGTAATTTAATCGCGGTGTGGTTCATTAAATCTTGCGGTTGTTGTGGTGTGCCATGACGCTTGAGATAATTTGGGCTTGCCATTAAGAGTCTACTGGCGGTGACGAGTGCGTAACTTTGCAGCTTAGGGTCGTGCTGTTCGGTAATTTGAAAGAGAAAATCGACGCCTTCTTCTATCACATCCACTTTCCGATTAGTGAGTTCTGCATCAATGGTGATACTAGGATAAGTCGCCAGAAACTGCGCAAGAATACGACCTAGATATAATTGACCGAGCTCGATAGGGCAAATCACTTTTAAGTTGCCTTTAATCTCTTGCTGGCTGGCGCTGAGGAGATCTTCGGCATTTTGTAAATCTTGCAGAATTTTACTGATGCGATGGTAATAACTCGAACCTGCTTCAGTCAGTTTTAATGATCTTGTGGTGCGAAACAGTAGTTGCACCCCGGCATCAACTTCAAGTTCAGCAACCTTGCGACTCACAGTGGCTTTGGTTATTCCCAGGGCTTTGGCTGCACCGGTAAAACTGCCTTGTTCTACTACTTGGGAGAAAATTTGAACGCGATTGAGGTCCATATTGTTACACCTGTGAAACAGTGGGTTGAATTTTTACTATCTAATAAACTAAAGGAAACAGTAGTAAACTAGAGCAGAATAAATTAGGAGTCAAACATGTCTATCAATAAGCGGTTAGTGTTAGTGCCAAGTATTATCGCTGTGTTAGTTGTCGCAGGTGTTTATTGGTGGTTACAAGTTCGATTTATCGAGTCAACGGATAATGCCTATGTTGAGGCGGATATTTCTAATATTAGTGTCAAAGTGCCAGGTTATATTGTCCAGTCTGCGGTGGTTGACAATCAACATGTCAGCAAAGGTGAGCTACTGGCTCAACTTGAAGACAGCCAATTTGTGGCCAAGCTAGCCCAAGGTAAGGCGGTGTTAGCCAGCTCGCAAGCTAACCTACAAACCTTAGCGGCGAAAGTTGACTTGCAGCAAGCGTTAATTAATCAAGCTAAGGCTGCTGTAGTGGCCTCACAATCTGAGCAATTAATTGCCCAGCAACAATTACAACGTTCACAGAAATTAAAAGTCAGTAATTACAGTTCACAAAATGATGTTGACCAACTGCAGGCGGGTTTCGACTCTGCATCGGCGCATGTTGATGAAGCGCAAGCTGCGTTAGTCGCTAAACAACGTGAGTTATCGGTGTTGAATGCTCAGTTATTGCAAGTGCAAGCGGATGTAGAACAGGCTATGGCCAGTGTCGAGTTAGCTAATATTCAACTGGTCGATACGCGCGTTACTGCGCCATTTTCAGGGATTATAGGTAAGCGCGGTGCAATGGTCGGTCAGTATGTTCAGCCTGGTCAAGCATTGTTTAGCTTAGTGCCAGATACCCAAGTATGGATAACGGCTAACTTTAAAGAAACTCAAATTGAGCACATGCAAGCAGGACAAACCGTTAAGGTAAGTTTAGATGCCTATCCTGATGATGAGTTCAGCGGATTCATCGACAGTTTGGCACCCGCATCGGGTTCTAAATTTAGCTTGTTACCCACTGAAAATGCTACCGGTAATTTTACTAAGATTGTCCAGCGTATTTCGGTGCGCATTCGTCTTGAGCATGATCAACCGTCATTCGCTATAGGGCGTATTCTACCTGGTTTGAGTGCGGTGGTTGAAGTCGATACAGAGTCTGCAGCACAATCACATGCACTTGCTAAGGCGCTGGTTGGCCAAGCTATATCTGCGACTGCAGGGCATTGATATGAGCCAATCAGCTTTTGAGGTCAATACTTCTGAAGTCAGTCCTGTGAGTACAGTGGATAACAAACCGATAGGTTATCAGCGTGGTAGTTTGCGATCTTGGGTGGCCGTTGCTGGTGGATTAATTGGCGCATTTATGGCGATTTTGGATATTCAAATCACCAATGCGTCGATGAAAGAAATTCAAGGCAGTTTAGGGGCCACTTTAGAGGAAGGTAGCTGGATTGCTACCGCTTATTTAGTGGCGGAGATGATCGCCATTCCGCTGTCGGGTTGGCTGAGCACTGGGTTATCGACTCGTCGCTATTTACTGTGGACTACCGCTGCGTTTATTGTCGCTTCTATATTATGTTCCTTCTCTTGGAACCTCGAAGCTATGATTGCTTTTCGCGCTTTACAGGGCTTTTTTGGCGGGGCATTAATTCCGTTAGCATTTCGACTCATTCTTGAGTATTTACCCGATAATAAGCGTGCTATAGGCATGGCGCTATTTGGGGTGACAGCCACATTTGCGCCCTCCATCGGGCCGACGTTGGGTGGTTGGTTAACTGAACAATTTAGCTGGCATTATTTATTCTATATCAATGTCCCGCCAGGTTTATTAGTGATGGCGATGTTAGCTTATGGTTTAGAGCGAAAACCGATTATTTGGGATAAGTTAAAAAACGCAGATTATGCTGGCATTGTGACCATGGCATTGGGTATGGGCTGCCTAGAAGTTGTTTTAGAAGAAGGCAATCGTAAAGACTGGTTTGGATCTGATCTTATTCGTAATCTCGCTATTATTGCAGCGGTTAATATCAGTTTATTTATTTGGATCCAGCTGCGTAAAGCGCAACCATTAGTTAATATTCGTCTTCTTGCTCAGCGAGACTTTGCCTTATCGACTGTGGCGTACTTTTTACTGGGTATGGCGCTATTTGGGGCGATTTACATGATCCCCCTGTATCTATCACAAATTCATGATTACACCCCGTTAGAAATAGGTGAAGTGATTATGTGGATGGGCTTCCCACAGCTGTTGGTGCTGCCATTAGTGCCAAAATTAATGCAAAAATTTGATCCGCGTTATTTAGCGGCGTTTGGGTTTGCTTTATTTGCGACCAGTTATTATATGAATAGCCATATGACTATTGATTATGCTGGCGATCAGATGATTGCCTCGCAAATAGTGCGAGCTATAGGCCAACCGTTTATTTTGGTACCTATTAGTATTTTGGCGACAATGCATCTTCAAGCACATGAAAATGCCTCGGCATCGACGGTGCTCAATGTGATGCGTAACTTAGGCGGGGCGTTTGGTATTGCGTTGGTAGCAACCTTAACCGATAACCTCGCAAGGGTTCATTTAGCGCATATTAAAGAGACGTTACCTGCCGTCAGCGCGCAAGCCTATAACTATATAGCCCATACCAGTTCGATACTGCAAACGGCGGGGTCTGATGTGGTGAGCGCTAATTCACAGGCTTATGCTTTGCTTGCTAAAAACATGTCACAACAAGCGTATATTCAAGCCTATAATGATGTGTTTTTTATTATGGCATGTTTTCTTTTTATCGCCGTATTAGCCGTACTATTTATCCGTAAACCACCAGAAAAAAGCCAGTCAGATGAGCCCAGCGAGGTGCATTAATCATGCTAATATGGCGTGCGAGTATGACGAGAGTAGAGCAGAGATAAATAAGGTTTGTGATGACATTAGAATGGTTAGACCTTGGTTTTTCTGAATTGACGCTTGAACAGCTTTACGGCTTATTACAATTACGAGTCGATGTGTTTGTGGTGGAACAAAATTGCCCTTATCCTGAGTTAGACGGTAAAGATAAACATCCGCAAACAAGGCACTTACTGGGGCAAGATGAACTCGGCAATATAGTGGCTTATAGCCGCGTGTTAGCGCCTAGCATCAGTTATCCTCAGGCCAGTATCGGCCGTGTTGCTGTCGCTAAATCGGCACGAGGCCATGGCGCCGCTAATCAATTAATGCAAGCTGCTATTGCCATTGCAAAACAACATTGGCCCAATGACAATATCCAGATTGGGGCGCAAGATTATTTACGTCATTTTTATCAACAACATGGTTTTGTTGTGAATTCAGATGTGTACCTTGAAGACGGCATTGAGCATCTTGATATGTTATTAATTTATTAATGTAAGGAAAAATAATGTCAGATTACGCAATTAACACCCAGCAAATTGTTTGTGTGGCCCAATTTGTGGCTAAAGCGGGCAAACGTGACGCCTTAGTGGCGGCATTGGCGAGTTTAGTGCCTGATACTCGACGTGAGGTAGGCTGTATTCGTTATGAACTGAATGTCAGTATTGATGACGACAATAAAGTCGCCTTTGTTGAAAAGTTTGTTGATCGTGCAGCATTTGATCAACATTGCGCCAAAGAGGCTATTCAACATTATTTTCACCATGTAATGCCAGAACTGGTTGAGTCACATCATGTTGAAGTGTTTAATCAAGTGATCGCTTAACCGGACTCTTTTACTGCGCAGTTTATTATCCCCGTTTAACATCGACAATCAGTTGAGATTGCCAAAACGGTATTGCAAACACCAATATTGCATACACAAAAATGCCAGTCTTCACAGACTGGCATTTTTTAACTCATTTAGGTGTTAAGCCGAAGCTAGTACCAGAATGATTAGAAGTCGTAACGTACGCCAACAGTAAAGATGTTGTCATCTTCTAAATCAATTTTTGCTAAGGCAACTTTATGATCGCCTTCATACATTGCATAGTGACCATAAAGCAAAGTTGACTTAGATACACGATAATCTGCACCCACAGTTATTTGGGTTACATTAATGTCAGTGCCAGTAACCGATCCAGCATTAGAAACGCTGTTTTTGAAGTATTTACCATAACCTGCATCGTCTTGACCGTATTCAGCTTTTAGATTTACGCCGTTTAGGTTGTAAGAGACATTAACTAAGAATGAATCACCTTCTTGGTCATTTGTTTGGCTTTCTGTATTTTGAAATAAACCACCAACTTTAAAGTCGCCTAATTTAACTTGGGCCACACCACGGTAAGAATCAGTTCCGTTAATCGTGTTATACCCAGCAGCTAAGTAGAAATGGTGTGCTTTGAATTTCTTATCACCAACAGTAGCACTCAATGCATACTGGTCATCATAAGAATCTTTACCGGCGTCATCGGTGTAGTTGTCTTCCATTAAATAGGTTGCATTTAATGTGACTAAACCACCGATCATTGGAGAATAATACCAAATAGCATCGGCGACACGATCTTGATCGTCAATCATGCGATCAATATCGGCATTTGTGTTACCAAATGCATCGAAACCACCTTCAATCTGTTTGAATACGGTGTCGTTACGGCCGACTAACACTGTACCAGCATTAGTTTTAAGACCTAAATAGGTATTACGCGCTTTAAATACAACATTATCACCACTCTTGTCTTTAGTTTGAGTAGTGTTTTCAACTTGGAATTCCATTTTGTATAACAATTCAATATCGTTATTGATGCGCTCACTACCTTTAACACCTAAGTTAGAAAAGTTGCTTTCTAATACAGTGCCTTCTTTAGTGTTTTGAGTTGTCGCGCCTTGATCAGAGTTGCTCACAGCCAAATCTAAACGACCATAGAAACTTGGGCCTTCAGCAAGTGTAGCGAAAGAAACTAATGTAAGTACAGATGCTACCGATGCAGAGATTAAAGTCTTTTTCATCATTCATGCTCCCTAGAACGTTATGTTCTATATCCATTTTTCATGGTTTTAGTTAGTGAAGTTTGTTGCAGATTATACTCTGTAACAATCTGGGGCACATTTTTTCAGATTTACTCCTTTCAAAGTGTGGCCTGGATCAAAAAACTGGCACCAGATGAAAATAGGTATGTAAATCTGTGACCACCACGGGCATTGGTATATGTAAGTCACTGAATTGTTTTAATCTAGATCTTTAAGAGATTTTCTATTGGGTTATAAACAGGCTGTCGCTCAACCGCAAAGGTTGCGAGAGTGTAATTTTTTGGCGTATTAATTTACATATTATGAATATTTAATCATAAATTTTACATATTGATTTTAATCGGATCATTAATTGAACGGGTTTAAAACTTTTTTTGATAAATGATTTTTACTTGGAGATTTTAGTTAATCATTTTTTATCATCAATATCGATTATTCAAAAATGTGACTATTTGGTGTTCTTCATGGAGCCCAAACTGACAATAACAAGATTAATATTGAGCTAATCGTGACAAGCATTTAGCTTTGAGGATAAATCGTATAAAATTGGCCGCGAAAAATAGTTGTTAATTAGGGCGTAACTCATGTTGTCAGAATCTTATACTCATCGTTTTGCGGGTGTCGGCCGTTTATATGGCCAAGCAGCACTGACGACTTTTTCGAAAGCTCATGTAGTCGTTGTGGGTATCGGTGGTGTCGGAACCTGGGTCGCAGAAGCGTTAGCAAGAAGTGGTATAGGACAGATCACCCTCATTGATTTAGATGATATTTGTGTCACTAATACCAACCGTCAAATACACGCATTAACCTCGACTATTGGCCAGTCAAAGGTTGAGGTTATGGCAAAGCGCATTCGTGAAATTAACCCAGAGTGTGTGGTTAATGAAGTAGAAGACTTTATTAGTTTAGAAAATCTCGCTGAGTATTTTAAGCCCGCCTCACAAGAGGGCAATATTGATTATGTGGTTGACTGTATTGATGCCGTCAAACCCAAAGCAGGTTTAATTGCTTGGTGTAAGCGCAATAAAATACCTTTAGTGACCATCGGTGGGGCGGGTGGACAAACGGATCCGACGCTCATACAAGTGACCGATCTCGCTAAGACAGTACAAGACCCTTTATTGGCCAAAGTGCGTAATTTGTTACGCCGAGATTATAATTTTACTAAAAACCTCCAACGTCGTTTTGCTGTTGATGCGGTATTTTCGAGCCAACATTTAGTCTATCCCCAAGCTGATGGTACGGTTTGCAATACTAAGGCAAATGCCGAAGGCAGTATGCGAATGGACTGCGCTTCTGGTTTTGGCGCCATAACCATGGTAACGGGAACGTTTGCCTTTGTTGCTGTTAGTCGTGTGCTGACTAAATTAGCCGCTAAGTCCGCTTAATATGCTTATTAAACCTTTAAGGCTTCTATTTCAGTTTCTACCAATATCAGTAGGTCGCTAACCACCAACATTAGTCCGCCAAGCGGCAGTGAAGATGTGTTCAAAAATATCTTTGGCGATATCATTGGCAATGACGGCGCTATTACGTTTAAATTTTCAGATGAATACTATCGGGTTCAGTCACCACATTAATGTGAGTTTTCGCGTGCGCAGCATGTTTAACAGCACGAGAATACACATTGATATAAGGTTACTGATCGCTTGGGTGAGCAAACGGGTATAACGGTAACCCCTGATCAACATTTATGGTTACTTCGACATATAGTGGTAGAAATATCACTATCGTTTAGGCCAAATTAGGGCGTCAGTAATGGCAGATATTGAATGACGAAGAGTAGAATAACGAAGAGTAAAAAGAGTGTTTGCGTGCTTTATTCTCCAAATGATCGTAAATGACATTGAGATCGGCTTGTTCGATGAGCGTTGCAACAGGAATATTTTCATTATTGGTATAAATTGAGGGCAATGGCCTCTCGATGATGGCCGTTTTCTTATATTCATCAAAGTGCCATTCTTGATTACTATCATCACGGATAGACATGTAGGTTATGTGTGCTTATTGGCTTAATCTATGGCGTTGGGTGTTGATAAAAACGTTCATCAATGACATATATACCGACTACTAGCAGGTCTATATGTACTACTTCTATATCCAAAACTCCCGGTCCATTCCGCCTAGGTCACTTTACTCATCACTCCCGAGCTAATAAGCCGTTGTCACCATAGTCATAAAACAACTCAATATACGATAGAAAGCGTTAATTTTCGCGTCATAGAGCTTTGTCTTCATTATCGTATAACGATCAGTCTATTTTCTTCAATATGAAAAATCATGGAGATGATTTACCTGCCAAAATACTGATTTTACAGTGAATTTCGATGGTGTTAATTTCAATGGGATACTTTTACTCAAAGCGTAGTCGGATAGGCCAAATCTAGTGTGGAAAACATACATAAATACCAGGCTACCTACTAATTTATGGCATATATTTTGCTTTAACTCTATAAGTTCAAAAATATGACACTGCGGGTGATCACTGATGAAAATGAAAACAGGAACAATTAAGATGTTGAACAGTAAACGTTTGTTCGTAAGTGTAATGTCTTGGATTATCGTAACCTGCACCAGCTTACTGTTTGCGCCTAAATATTTATTGGCGAGTTTATCGTTAGACAAACTCGTTAGCGAATATGGTCAGTTTATTGGCTTAGGCTTAATTATTGGTGTGGCCTATTTTTTAAGCCAAATTTTTGCCTTTGTTGTCGATGAGTCCATCGTATATTTACGTCAAAAACGTACAGTAGAGACTATTGAAGTAAAAGTAAAACTACTTGATCCTGCAGAAAGAGCCTTGCTACGTGAATTTTTTTTACAAGGGCAGACTATTTTAACCTTGCCGCAAAATGAGTTGGCGGTTAAAAATTTAGTTAACACTAGCATACTCGAAATGCTAGGCAATGAACGTCACTATGCTATACAAGGCCCAACGGCGGAATACAAAATTTCTATGCAAGCACGTAATTATTTAAATCGTGATGTATTACGTTTACCTGCTGGTGAGCCGAGTGCAGATGAAATGAATTATCTGATCAAAACGCGACCACATTTTATTAATGGCTTGGTTCAATCGCGCAAGCATGCAGCCTAATATCGTGGTTAGTTGTGGTTAGTTGCGGTTAGAAGTCGGTCTGAGTGGATAAAAAAATGGGGGCCTATAAAGCCCCCAATCTGGCATAAAAACACTTCATGTGTTTTGTCGCCAATTTATCATTCGCAAGGAAGTATCCATAATGATTATGAATAATAAGCAGTAAAAAACTTAGCCTAGTAAGCTACTCACTTAGTCGGTGCAGACTTCACAACAAACATCCACATTAGATAAGACATTATTCCGAAGGTACAGAAGATCACCATCATAGAAAGAAATCCTATAGCGTTACCAAACATTAAATCTAACCAAAATGCCATGATATTTATCCTCGGAATGTGAAATCATGATCATCATAAAGTCAAAATTACACCGCAATACTGATCTTGATCAATTTTTAGTCGTCGTGATGTTATTTTTTTGTAAAATTGCTTCTTAACTCACAAAACACCTCTATTTCATCTCAGTTAGGACTATGAATGACTTTTGAGCAGTTGAGTGTTTTTTATAGAAAAGAATAGGTAAAGGGCTTGCGATTATTAAATGCAAAGGTATAATCGCCAACACTTAATTGTGACAAACTTTGTTGATACGTGGTTTGAGTTGCACAGTAACTCAGTAGCAGCCTAAAGACATGGCTATACTCAGATAAATATAATCGCATTGAGTATCGATATTTGAGTAAGTATAATACTTGAGTGTTGGTCATAAAGAGTCAATTCACTAAAATTGTTTTGCAAAGATATTTGGACTAATCAGATTACTTTGCAAAGCTAAAATAGCTTAAAATCTTTGCCTGAGTGATGAAATTGGTATACATGGGGGATTCAAAATCCCCTGCTTCGCGGCGTGTCGGTTCGAGTCCGACCTCAGGTACCATTATTTAAAAAGCCCCGTTCTTAATTGAACGGGGCTTTTTAATGCTCTTAATTTATTGATTTTATGACTAATATCCTTGTAAACACTATTTTCTTCTACCATTGACGCTAACAGATGATGGGGTTACGTTAAGCTATAAATACCAAGGTAAACGGCCAAGTGTTGCGCGTAATAGTCTCAGTAGTTTGTTTAGTTATGATGTAAATGGTAATCGCTTTAAGTAAATTAAAAAACAAGATGATACGGTGGCATCTCCATATACTATGTCGATCGTTTTGAGCCTGAAGTGACGCTTGGTAGGATCGTTGAAAAAACCTATATTGGTAACTAGACTATTAACATGCAAGCCTATGTAGGCTGCTTGGGAAATCAATTACGGTTTTAGCATGAGTTACGTGACCACTTGGCCAGTGTCGATACCTTAATAGATGCGAGAATGGGGCGGGATTTCAGCCTCGTGACTATAATGTATTTAGCCAACCTGCTTAAATCGTTCCTGGTAATGCGTTTCTATCAAGTACAAGCTGGAGGCCGGGTGTGACAAAGGGCTATACCAAGCATGAGTATTTGAATGAGCAAGAGTCGATCCACATCAATGGCCCAATATACCATGTTAACGTCGGTCGTTTTTACATGTTGCTCCCTTTTTGCCGCACCCAAAGCACCGTCAGAGTACGAACCCATATGGGTATATCTTGAAAACTCCTATAAGTCGACTCTACAGGGTATGCGTCTCTATGCCGTAGGGATGATGCCCGTGGTTGTATTACTGATAAAGTTAACAATGTCACGAGTGACTGATTATAAGACGCGACTGTAATGGTAAATCATTACAGGTGAATTCTGTTCTTTGTAATTCAATTTACATGCTAAATAGAAATGACCTAGAAATGATTTGTCGTATTTATGCGCTAAACTAAGGTCATATAAACAAAGTTTAATATAATTATGGATATTTTATATTTTAAACAAACCCTTTTTTATCAGTGCTTTATCTGTTTTTAGGTGTCATATGATCTGATGTGCGTTGTTTTCCCCCTCATACAGTCTTGCGATCGTACATGCGGGGCTTTAGTTTGTCCTATGTGCGTCACTTTTTGACGCTGATAAGAAGGAGTTTCCATGCCAGCACAATTTAATGTTCAAATTGGTTCTTTTCGTAAAATCAATAAGATCCCTAATGCCTGGTCAAATGAAGAATACCTTCAATTGATGGCTATTATGGGCTTAAATGATGATTTAGAAGGAATGGAGGCTACTGAACTTAGAGAAATGTGCATGATGTCTCTAAATGATTTAGAGCCAAATGAAGCCGCTAAAATCGTCTTGACTCATTTATTCAGTGAATTGCCTGAAGGTAAAATTGATCAGTTAAGTAATGACATGATGGGTGACAGAATGTGGGAGGAATATTCTGACTGCTTGCTTCATGAAGGTTTTTTTAGTGCTTATTCATTATTAAGAGAAGCATTTAATGGTGTATTTGCCGAGCCTTCTGGTGTTGAGTTTATGGTTAATGTTACTGCAACAGATGCCGAAGATTTGAATATTTTTGATGAGTCATTGCATGCTGCTATGGTCCGTCTTCTGGCATCCGGATTATCTCCCGATGCGCTATTACATCGATTATATGAAGATCAAATCACGGGTACCCATTTCCCAGAAGCTCCTGGGATATTGTGGCAATTAGAATCAGTATCAAGTGAAGACTTATCCCGTCAGTTTAAGATGATCAGCTCAGATTTTTGGTTCGGTAAATTTGCGAATGTAGAGCAGTTTGAAGCCTCAGCTCATGCTGATGAATCGGATGAAAATGAATAACTAACCTTATAAAGTCTATTGCTTTAGCCAATAAAAAAACCAGCTGTTAACAGCTGGTTTTTTTTACATCATTTTGGCAAGGCCAAATTAATGATTACTATTATTAGTGCTTACGACGACGTAATGCAGCTAATGGTAGTAATAATGCCGTTAACCAACCCATAGAACCACCAGAAGATTGCTCTACTTCCTCGTTGATATTAATGGTTGCTGTACCCGGTGCACTTGTTATTTCACCGTCTGATGCGGTTACGGTAAACGTGAAGGTGTCATCACCAACTGGAGCAGTAAACAGAATTGATGGACCACCGTTGGTAAAGCTAACACTCTTACCACCAGTTTGAACCCAATTATAAGTTAAAGCATCACCATCGATGTCTTTACCATTTGCTTTTGCTGTTACTACGAATCCACCAGCGCTATTCATTCCTGAAGGCGCAACCGTTGGAGCATCATTAACGTTATTAACAGTAATAGCAACTTGTGTAGGCGTGCTCAAATTCCCTTCTTCATCAGTTGATGTATAAGAGAATGTATCCGTGCCAGTAAAGTCTGCTGTTGGTGTATAAGTGAATGCACCATCTGCTGCTAAGGTGAGTTCACCATTAGTCACTTCATCAACAAGAACAACAGTGTCTAATTGTCCAACAGGAGACACATCGATTAAGCGTTGAGCCTTAGCTGTCATACCATCACCGGTTACTTGAGTACGAGCGACTTTTTGGTCTGGCTTAGTATCATTATCTAATACATTACCTTCCATAGAAGTATCTTCATCAAGTGAAGGGGCGTCAGCTTGGCCGAAGCTAAACTCAGTAACCATTGCTTTATAAGCAAGCTCAACACTTCCTGCAGTGGTTGATTTAACGTCTACATAGTCGTCATTTGTAACAGCAGAACCAACACCATTGAAGTAATGAGTTGTTCCGATACTGCCACTGATGTTTTCAGCGCCAATGGTTACGTTAGCTGGCATACCAGGAATATCGAAGTAGTTAAACGTGACTTCTTCAGTATCGCCAGTTTGGAACCACACGCTGAAGCTGTATTTATCTCCAGAAGCATCATTCCAAAGCTGCGCATCTTTCCATTCAACAACTAACCAACTCGTCGTCGCATTTCCTACTACGTCAATAGAAACAGAACCACCGCCAGTATCGCCAATTGTGCCATCGCTTAAATCAAAGTCTGACCAGAATGGAGCAACGATATTATTTGGATTTGAGTTATCTGGTAATTCTTTATTATTCCAAGAGCCAGCAGTTGAAGCATTACCAGGAATGACTATACCGTTATCTGACATTGTTATTTGAGTATAAGTTTGACCATTGTATTTAAATGCCGGTACGTTAAATACAAATGATGTTTCATCACAACCATCAAGACAAGGTGGTGTATACATTGTAGCCGCAACGCTTGGGTATGAACCAACACCACTTGTGGTAACCATTTCAGGTAAGTCCATTGAACCAACCCAAGTGACTACGCCAGTTTTTTCATCAACAGATAGACCATTTTGCGAGGCGCCGTTCAGGACCACAGATACATCATCTTTTGATGTAAGCTTAGTGCCTTTAGGAGTCGTAGCCGTCAGAGTTACCGTGTTTTCAAACATAGTGTTATTCACAACAGATTTTATTGTGAAAGGATCAGCAACAGAAATATCAGTGTCAGTTGTAAACGCTGAGATTAATGATGAATCACTTGACTCTTTAGCGAGTACCGCCAATGGAAGATGAGCATTCTGCTTACCTTCAGTGCTAGAGATCATGACATTACCGAATATCCACTCACCATATTCACTGAATGTTGAATCAACAGTGACGGTGAAGGTTGCAGATGCACCGGCTTCAAGTTCAAGCGTTGTTGGTGAAATCATTAGGCCTGCAGCATCAGAACTTGCAGAAAGTGCCCAAGATGATTTTTCATCACTTTTATTGTAAACCGTACGAGTAAATGTACAGATACCTACACACGAGTCAGCAGCGATAGAAGGCTTATCAAACGTTAATACTGCTTTTGCTGCTGCATCGAGATCCATACGACCTGCACCCATGGCAAAAGGTGTTGCCGGTGTAGATGCGTCGTCATCTAAAATCCCATCTATTTTAGATGTTGATGTCAGCGCTGTTTTAATATCAATTGCTGACCATGTAGGATGTAGTTGACTTAAAAGTGCAGCAGCACCTGCAACATGTGGGCTAGCCATACTCGTACCAGTAATCATATTAAAGTCTTCTCCACCGTCATCAGGTGAGAAAGCCGATAAAATGTTAGTTCCTGGAGCCGCTAGATCAGGCTTAAGAATGTTCTCATTGCCATTTGGACCACGAGAGCTAGACTGATTGATTGTATCGGCAAGACCACTAACCATAATACGCTTAATTTCAGCGCCAATAGTACCTTGAGTCGCACTGTCTCCCATTGAATCTAGAATCGCCATGCCGTCATCTTGGGAAATCATAACTGATGGGAAGGTAATACCCGGTACTGACATTGGGATAGGTGCACCAGTACGGTTGTTATAAACAACAACGGCAGTTGCGCCAGCAGCTTCAGCGTTAGTCACTTTGTCACTAAAGTTACAAATGCCACGTGAAATTAGTGCAATACCATCTTTAAATGAGTCTGCAGCAAATACATCACAACCTTCAGCGTTTTCAGCATCAATATTAAATGCAGCAATAACTGGTCCAGAGATGTCCATATCAATGATGGTATCTGATCCAGGAATCGCTAATAAATCATCACCACCAGTATTAAAGCTGTTAGCAAAGTAACGGCCTGTCGTGCTGTTAGCAACTGTAATACCTGACTCAATACAACCAGGGCAACCTACCGTTTTAGGGGCGCTACCATCATTGCCAGCGGCACTTACAACCACAACACCTGCAGCTTCTGCAGCTTCAAACATTGTTTTGTATGGGCTACTTGAAGGATCTGCGCCAGCGCCACCACCCCATGAATTGTTAATAACATCAGCGCCATCATTAACGGCATGTTCTAATGCTTCCATCAGCATGATGTTAGAACCACTGCCACCACTACAGTCTTCTGTAGAATAAAGTGCTTTGTATGCCATTAAATACGCGGCTGGAGCGACGCCCGATAATGTAACGTCAATGCCTTTAAATGTTGTTTCTACTTTATTACCAACAGCAGTACCTGCAACGTGAGTTCCGTGACCACCAAACCCTAATGGGCTCATGTATTCATCTGCACATACAGGGAATGTAGGCTGTGACCAACGTGCAACAATGAGTTTATCGTTACAAAATGAACTATCCACAGTTGAGCAGTAGTCATCAGTTGGCATCATAGCTGTAGGAGCGGCAAAACCTTCTCCTGAGAACATTGGGTTTTCAGGACGAATACCACCATCAATAATGGCAACACGAATACCTTTACCAGCATTTTCCATGCCCTCAACAGCATTCCACATCGCTTCGCTGTTAATTATTTCATGTGAAGCATCCATGTTAGTGCTGTACATAGCTTCAGGATAGACAGATATAACCCCTGGAATAGCCATAATCTGTTCAACGGTTAATCCTTGACCAACAATAGTTACACCGTTAAATAATGTCTTAAATTGACGCTCAACTTTAGCATTTGAAGCAACCTTTGAAAGGGCTTTTGTAAATGCAGCTTGTTCGGCCTTCAGATGAGATGCATAGCTTTTAACTGGAGCTGATTGAATGTCTAGTTTGCTGTTTTTGTCTTTAACCGCTGTTGAGACTAAAGTGGAAATTCCACCTTGATATTTTGCAATTGCAGGCGACGCTAATTCGACAATATAACGTTGAGGAGCTACGACGCTGTTATATTTGACCACTGGTTTGTTGTTTTTTTCAGCTGACAGAAGTTCAATGCCTGCTTGGTTAGAGCTATATTGTGTATTCGCATAAGTAGCACTTGATATCAGTGCAGCTGAAATGGCTAGGGCTAATTTTGTCTTCACAACTTCTTCCTTGTTTTTAGACATCACTCAATGTGGGGGGTGGGGTATCGCTGTAACACGATGAATATTCAGTGATGATGTTTAGATTATTTTCGCTTTTGTGTTGCACTCTGTGGCGCATCGGAAGTATTTGTAGCACAAAAAAATAACAAAAGTAATACCAAAACCCAATAATGCAGTAAATAGTTGTTAACATATGTGTGTAAATTTGTGATGTAGGTCTGATACTGATTTGTGAGGTTTGACAATTATTGGAGGGGGTGTGGTGCTGGAGGACAGTAAAGCCCTCCATAGTCTATGGCTTTACTGATCTTACGATGGGATTTTGTAAGCTAATAAGTGTTTCGGTTGACTGGATTTCATCAATAGATTGAATACGATTAATCAATACATGCTGCAATCCATCGATAGATTGGCACATTACCTTTACAAATACCGAGTAATTTCCGGTGGTGTAATAGGCTTCCACTACTTCTTCTAATTCATTTAGCTTGGCAATCGCAGCTGGATAATCGCCAGCACTCTTTAAATTGATGCCGATAAAGCAGCAAACATCATAACCGAGTGCCTTTGGATTGACGGTGATTTGTGCGCCAGTAATAATGCCAGCTTGTTTCATTTTTTCAACGCGAACATGAATCGTTCCTGCACTGACATTAAAACGTTTTGCCAGTTCCGCAAAAGGTGTTCTGGCGTCTTGCATAAGTGCGGTAAGAATCCGATTGTCTAATTCGTCACGTTGAAATGAGCTATCCACGGTATTAAGCCTTACAAACCATTAATTGGCCATAAATTTACGACTTTCAATGCACAATAGCTACTAAAATTCGCATGGGTATTAACAATGTTTAATTTTACTATTGATCTGCCGTAGGGGCCATGAACGTGACGGCGGATTCAAAATGCATTGCTTGTTGTGAGTAAGGGTGAGTGATTGATAATGCTGCCGCATGCAGAAGTAGTCGAGGTGATAATCTTTTTGCTAAAGGATCGGCATAAAATCCATCACCAAGGATCGGGTGGCCTAATGCCATCATGTGGACGCGAAGTTGATGTGAACGTCCAGTAATAGGAGTGAGTTTCACGAGTGTTGATTTAGCGCCATAGCTTACGACTTCAACTAACGTCACAGAAGCCTTACCAATAGTATGGTCAACTTTTTGTTTGGGTCTATTGGGCCAATCGCAAATCAGAGGCAGATTGACTTGAGTAATATTAGGCTTCATATGGCCAGCAACGCGAGCAAAATAGGTTTTGGCAGTTTCTCTATCCCGAAATTGACGTTTTAATTCACGCTCAGCATTGCGCCGAAGTGCGACGACAATGACCCCTGAGGTTGCCATGTCTAACCTGTGCACAATGTGGGCATTAGGATGTTGTGCTAAAACACGAGAATAAATACTGTCATGGTAAATGGCTTCCCTTCCTGGAACCGATAGCAGTCCTGAGGGCTTATTTGCGACAAGAATATCTTTGTCTTGATATACAATATCTAGCCATGGAGTGGTTGGAGGGTTGTAAATGAAATCGTCCATAGTTGTTCTCGTGATTCAATTCGCGGCAGAGAGACCGTTAGGGCTTATGATGTGTAAGCATTGAATTATATACTACTGAAAAGGCGAAAGCGTCGATTTAAGAGAATGCATGGCCGTTGACGTGCATGATGGTGAATGTCCACACTACGAACGCGAGCGGAATATGCACCAATGCATAAAAACATTGATCAAGACGACTCATGCCTTTTGCTAGCCAAATTAAATGCAGGTGCGCGCCTATGACTGCGGGAAATAGCACCAGCAGTGGATAGAGTGAAAACGGACTAGCATCGACAAAAATGGCGTGACTAGTCAGTGCCCAAACCACCATAAAAGCGGTAGTCATTGGCGGCATTGCAACGCGATATTGATCTGGGTAAGGGAACATCCCATGTCCTTAAAGTCATCTATTGTGGCAAGTTAGCCTTTTATTTCTTTTTTGCTCTGAATCACTTTCCGATGCACTATCGAGTAGTGGCGTAATCCAGCCGGTCCATGGGATACAATAACAGATAATAGAATAATAAAGATGACTAATTCCGATTTACATTCGCTTAGTTGAATAAACAATCCTAACAGTATAACTTTTAGTAAGGTTAACACTCCTTTGAGTTGAATTAGCCACCGCCAATCTCTAATGATCTCCCAACTCACTAATAATACGCCAGATGTGATTGCGATAAGCCAATAATTAAACCACAGAGATAGTTCAAGATTGAAGATCATGCCACCACCACTGCCCACGACCCCAATAATATGTAAAGCCCTGAGTGAGGTTTTACTTATTCGTTCAATCCAAAATCGAAGGCTTGATACAGGCAAATCTTTTTTATGATTCATAGTTTCGCTAGAGTATTAACATTACGCTAACATTAACAATTTCAATGCATAAAAACAGTGATATGAGCAGCAGTTCTTTCCAATATCAGTGTCATTACTCATTTTATTCAGTCTTGATAGCATTAACTCTCCGCAGAGGATGGCTTTTGTGGTGTGTTCTTGCCAACGGCATACCTCTTTAGATCGGCGCTAGTTTAATCATTGCAAATAGAGTGAACTGAGAATAGGTTGATGAACCAATGGTCCACATCCGTGCTGGCTTTTTTAGTGTCCGGTTGTGTCATGGGGATAGCCAATGCGGCGCCAGAAAACGGGGGCTGAGTTTTATCCTAAATGGCTGACATGATGTGAGCTGTTTGTGGCGCGAATCGGTTAGTTGGTAATGCCATTTATGATATTGCGATCTTTGGACGTATTGCAGGTGAACAAGCGGTTATGTTTGCTAAAGAGCATTAAGTATCATCCGTTACCTCCAGTCGGAAAAAGCGTTGCGGTTAGATATTGCAATGACAGACGCGATCCAATCCAATCGATAGGCTTTTTCATTGGCGTTAATCACGCAAACAATATCGCCGCGTTATTATTGTCGGTGCTATCCATAAGGGGTAATGTGGATCACAATTTCATCTTTATCCACTGTGATATTGACGACAATAACCGTTAATTCACATACAATTAACCCCTGTTTTGAGCGCGACTATTGCGGTAAATTGTTATAAACGATCGCGGTAGCGCCATTAACGCATTTGGAACCTTATGAGAATTGGATTTTTTAGCGCAAAGCCTTATGACATTCGTCACTTTAATAGTATTAACGACACCTTTAATCTTGATATTGAATACTTTGATTATCGACTTTGCATGCAAAACGTAAAATTAGCCGAAGGCTATGAAGTCGTGTGCGCATTCGTCAACGACTCCTTATGCGAAGAGGTATTAGTTGAGCTTGCAAAAGGGGGTACAAAAATAATCGCCATGCGTTGTGCGGGGTTTAATAATGTCGACTTAGTGGCAGCAGAGCGCTTAGGGATGAAAGTGGTCAATGTGCCTGCTTATTCACCTGAATCAGTCGCTGAGCATTCAGTGGCCCTGATGTTGACATTAAACCGTAAAATTCATAAAGCTTATCAACGTACTCGTGACGCTAACTTTGCCTTATCGGGTTTAGTTGGTTTTAATATGTTTGGCAAAACAGTTGGAGTCATAGGCACGGGCAAAATTGGCTTAGCCACCATTAAAATATTATTAGGCTTTGGCTGTAAAGTGATTGCCCATGATCCATACCCTAATCAAGTCATAGTCGACCTTGGTGTTGAATATGTTGATTTAGATACGCTGTACCCACAATGCGACATTATCAGTTTGCATTGCCCGTTAACCAAAGATAACCATCATTTACTTAACAAAGTCAGTTTTAGTCAAATGAAGCCAGGCGTGATGGTGATTAATACCAGTCGAGGCGGCTTATTGGATGCACTTGACGCGATGGAAGCGTTAAAGGATGGCCAGATTGGTTCATTAGGGCTTGATGTATATGAAAATGAAAAAGGCCTGTTTTTCGAAGATAAATCAAATGAAATCATTCAAGATGATATCTTCCGTCGCTTATCTGCTTGTCATAATGTGATCTTTACTGGCCACCAAGCCTTTTTAACGGAAGAAGCTCTCAACGCGATTGCTTCAACAACATTAACCAATGTGACTCAGTTGACGGCTGGGCAAGTTTGTAATAACGAGCTGTTTTAATTTGTTCGAGTTAACTGAAATGGCTGTGAATACATAGGCAATTTTAACATTTAGCAGCCATAATCAGTATTAGGGATAGTGTAAAATAACTGGAATATTATGATTACAACCACTGAAATTCACGATATTAAAACCGCCACAGGCCTAATGCGCACTACGCTTTATCGCCCGGATACTAAAGGCCAATTCGCGACAATTATTTTCTACTCAGAAATATTCCAGCAAACTGCGCCGATAGCCCGTTCTGCCACAATTATGGCTGGGCATGGTTTTGTGGTGCTGGTACCAGAAGTCTTTCATGAGCTCAATCCTATTGGGACGGTACTGGCTTATGATGAAGCCGGAAAAGATAAGGGTAATCAAGATAAGTGGGCTAAACCCTTAGAGCAACATGACAGCGACACCCAAGCACTAGTCGATTTTGCCCGAGCTCAGTCATTTTGCAGTGACAAAGTGGGCGCGATGGGGGTCTGTCTTGGCGGCCATTTGGCTTATCGTACGGCATTAAATCCAGACATCAGTGGCGCTTTTTGTTTGTACCCAACCGATATCCACTCAAACACCTTACCTTGTGCAGTCGGTAATGATTCACTCACCCGTACCGATGACATCAAAGGCGAATTAGTGATGGTCTTTGGTAAACAAGATCCCCATGTCAGTAAAGAAGGCCGTAAGCTTATTTACCAAAAACTTGAACAGGTGAATGCAAACTTTACTTGGCTTGAAGTCAATGCCCAGCATGCTTTTATGCGCGATGAAGGTGAACGTTTTGATGCCGCTTTAGCCTTGCAAATGTACTTACAAGCCGTGGCGTTTTTTCATCGAGTATTAAACTAGTCTTATTGCATGTCTGCGTTGAGCTTAAGTACACATATAGCCAAGCCACTTCAACATGCTCGTTTCAGAGCTCCCGTAGGATAACGGAACAAGGCAGTGATTGAACACAATGGCGTCGCTCTGTTTAAGATCACTATTTCTAGGTGCTAGGTCGCTTCGCTGCTAGATGCTATAAAATCTTATAGCAAGAGCCTAGATCGCTGCGCTGCTAGGACGCTTCGCGGCTAGATGCTATAAAATCTTATAGCAAGAGCCTAGATCGCTGCGCTGCTAGGTCGCTTCGCGGCTAGATCCTATAAAATCTTAGCAGCGAAGCGGTCCCATCCCTGAGCTTGTTATCGCTTGTTATCGCTTGTTATCTCTTGCTATCGTGTCTGAAACAGCCCGTAGGCGCGCTATTCCTAGAACCTTGAATTTTGTCACTTCTCGACATGTTGGATCTAGCATATCGAGGTCGTTTGGGTATAGATCATCAAGTGGCGGCCTCGGGATTACTTAAGCCATTTGGCCCGGTTCGCATTAATCTTTGCTTTGGTTTTGTTGCTTGTTGAAAACGTATTAGCCGTTCGAGGTTCGGGCAATTTAATCACTGCTTTTTGGAGCATTAAGCTATTAGGGTAAGTCATTACATCGCCGACATCGCGTTTGATCAATACGTGAAACAAACTTATTTCGACAATAATGCCACTCATATTTTCTTCTTTATCGACTATTTTTATTCGATCGCCGATACGGTAAGGAAACGCAAAAAAGATCAATACGCCAGCGGTGATATTGCTCAATATCGACCATTGGGCAAATAGGGCCACGCCTAATACTGCAAAGGCCGACGACACAAAGAGCGATACCTCTTGATAACCTAAACCCAGTGACACCGCCATGATCGACAAGGTCACAAAAAATAATAAATACGAAATTAAACGAGAAATGAGCCGACTACGAACTTCGCTGACTTGTTTCTTTTCTGCTTGCAGATGGATCCATTTGTTGAGCTGACGTTGGGCAACAAAGAACACTGCCAAATAAACAATGATCATCAATAAATGATTAAGCATGTCGATTTCCTATCTGGTTATGGTGATTAAAATGGAGTGGCGAAGGCACAATTTCGCCGCCACGTCCTAGTGCGTTCTGGGGTATAATAAGGTTTTAAAGTAGAAAAATCTTGCTGCCATGTATACCCGTTCCACCTGAAAATGCAGGATTCAGCTGGAATTATAAACGCTTTTAGGCAAGGCATTGATTGAAGAGAATAGTTATTCTATTGTCGAAATCAATAACGTAGCATAAAGCGTTTATAAACCAGCCCTTTGGGGAAACCTGAGCAAAACATACTCATCGTTACATTTGTTTTTAAGGGAACAACCCTTAACAAAAAAATGTGCCTTGATTATGATTCGCTCAGGTTTCCTGAAACGAGCATCTTCAAGTGGAACGGGTATATAGGCAAGACTCCTCACAGAGTGAAGTATGTCTGATTATAAAGTATTGCACGTCGACGGTGATAGATTGGGTGATTTTTGTGTACTCGATGATGGTGACTATCGGGTGTTGTCATTTGGTGATAATGATGAACAAAGTAAAATGGATAAGAGTCAACCTCATGTACCGCAACATACTTATGTTCAGGCCATGTTGGCTGTGCTGTTATTCTCACAACCCAAAAGTGTGATTATTTTAGGTCTAGGGGGTGGGGCATTAGTGCATTCACTCAGGCATTTTGATGCGGCGATTAAAATTACCGCGGTTGAATTGCGCCAACAAGTGATTGAAGTCGCTAAGCGTTTTTTTCAGCTGCCATTGAGTAAAAAACTCACTGTCGTGCATCAAGATGCTTATGTGTTTTTAGCCCAAGCAGATCACAAAAAAGTCGATGTGATTTTTGCCGATATCTACAGTGACAAAGGTGTCGATAAGCAACAACTGACCAGCCAATTTATTGAGCAAACAAAATCGCTACTTAAAACCGATGGTTTTTTAGTGTTAAATTGTTGGAAAGAGCACAGCCGAGATTTACAATTGCGTGACACTCTTCATGAGCATTTTAACCAGGTCTTTGCCTGTTTAACCGGCGGTGGAAATTGGGTGGTGTTTGCCACCAATAAAGCCAATTGTTTTGCTGCCGCCAATAATAAGCAAGAGCTGCAAGCGCTTTCACAAAAGCTCGATATCAATATTAGCCGAGTGCTAACTCGATTCGGCCCCTGGGAATAAGTCTCACCTGAAAATATCATTAATCGACATTATTAACCGACTATCGCCCTATGACGTTAGTCGGTTTTGACGATTAATATATCTCGCCCAAGATATGCTCTCAAAACATATGCTTTCAAAAAAATAGTCTAATGCAAAAAACCGATTAAGGTGATAGTTTTTATTCGTTATACTTAATGATTCTCCATCGCTATTATGGCTACATCAGATGACGAGCACAGTTTGCTTATCATCACCGAAACCATATTGGTATCGGGTTTAATGTAAATCTAAATGGAGCATGACATGACACAATCTATCATCAATAGCACTATCAAACCTTTTAAAGCTACAGCATTTCATAATGGTGCTTTCGTTGACGTTACAGAGCAAGATTTATTAGGCAAGTGGGCGGTAGTGTTTTTCTACCCAGCTGACTTCACATTCGTTTGTCCAACTGAATTAGGCGACATGGCTGATCATTATGAGCAGCTACAAGCTATGGGCGTTGAAGTGTATTCAGTATCAACTGACACCCATTTTACTCACAAAGCTTGGCATTCAAGTTCAGACACCATTGGCAAAATTACTTATCCAATGATCGGTGACCCAACAGGCGCTATCACTCGTAACTTCGGTGTAATGATTGAAGACGATGGTTTAGCACTACGTGGTACTTTTGTCATCAACCCAGAAGGCGAAGTGAAAGTAGCTGAAATTCATGACCTAGGTATTGGCCGTAGCGCTGCAGAACTGCTTCGTAAAATTCAAGCCGCACAGTATGTTGCTACTCATGATGGCGAAGTATGTCCAGCTAAATGGCAGCCAGGCGAAGCAACATTAGCTCCTTCAATTGATCTTGTCGGTAAAATCTAACTGCTCAGTTCACCCTTAGGTTAGTAATATCATCTCCAGCTAGTCGGTGTTCCCCCGGCACTGACTAGCACTTTTTAATTCATCGATTATTGCCCATTTTTAGGAGTTGTTATGTTAGATGCGAATGTAAAAAGTCAACTGAAAACCTATCTGCAAAACCTCAAGCGCCCAGTTGAACTTGTCGTATCTGCAGATGACTCAAACAAAGCACAAGAATTAACCAGCTTAGCCCAAGATATTGTTGACTCAGCGGATTTAGTCTCAGTCACTTATCAGCAAGGTAAGCGTACACCGAGCATGAGCGTGATCAACCCGCAAGCTGCAACCAATATTACCTTTGCAGGATTGCCAATGGGCCATGAATTTACTTCATTGGTGCTAGCGTTATTACACAGCGGCGGACATCCTATTAAGTTGGATGCGGAGATCATTGAACAAATCCGTATGCTACCTGGTGAATATCATTTTGAAACCTATGTTTCGTTAAGTTGCCAAACTTGTCCTGAAGTGATCCAAGCACTCAATATGATGGCAGCAATTAACCCCAATATTACTAACGTGATGATTGACGGAGCGCTTTTCCAACAGGAAGTGAGCGATCGCAATATCATGTCGGTTCCATCAGTATTTTTAAACGGCGAAGCCTTCTCTGTCGGCGCGATTAGCATCGTTGAAGTACTAAACAAGTTAGATAAAAATGCCGCAGGCAGACAAGCAGAGCAACTTAATCAAAAATCAGTCTTTGACATGTTAGTCGTAGGCGGTGGCCCTGCTGGTGCAGCAGCGGCAATTTACTCTGCTCGTAAAGGCTTAAATACCGGCATAGTTGCTGATAAATTTGGTGGTCAAGTCGCCGAAACCGTCGGTATTGAAAACTTTATTTCAGTGTCTAAAACCGAAGGCCCTAAACTGGTGGCTAACCTTGAAGCCCATGTTAAGGATTATGATGTCGACATTATGCAAAACCAACGCGCGCTGAGTTTAGCGCAAAACGGTTTGTTTGATGTAACCCTAGAAAGTGGCGCAATCCTAAGCAGTAAAACGATAGTATTGGCTACTGGTGCACGTTGGCGAGAAATGAATGTGCCCGGTGAGAAAGAGTACCGTAATAAAGGCGTAGCCTATTGCCCACACTGTGATGGCCCGTTATATAAAGGTAAGCGTGTTGCGGTGATTGGCGGTGGTAACTCAGGTATTGAAGCGGCTATCGACCTTGCAAACATTGTTGAACACGTTACCGTGCTTGAGTTTGACAGTAAGTTACGTGCCGATGACGTACTGCAGCGTAAAGCCAAATCAATGGGTAATATCAGCATTATTACTCAGGCCATGACCACAGAAGTCAAAGGTGATGGCACTCGCGTAACCAGTTTGATTTACACAGATCGCACTACAGGTGAAAGCAATCAAGTCACATTAGCAGGTATCTTTGTCCAAATTGGCTTAGTACCTAACACCGAGTGGTTAAAAGGGGTGGTTGAAATGACTCCTCGTGGTGAAATCATTGTTGATGGCCGTGGTCAAACATCTATCCCTGGTGTATTTGCCGCAGGTGATGTGACGGATACCCCTTATAAGCAAATTATTATCGCTATGGGAAGTGGTGCATCAGCATCTCTAGGTGCATTTGATTACCTTATCAGACATTCTGAAGAAGTAGAGGTTAAAGCCGCATAGGGTTTTGTTGATTGAGTAATATGAGGTCTTTGTTATCTCAGCCAATAAAAAATAGCCCACATTTACGGGCTATTTTTTTCATGTTTATAGGCCTCAAACGCCGTGATTGAAATCGTTCGAGCCGGTGAACATCGATAAGATTTTGCCGTCGTTGTGATCAAGTACCTGGATTAGCCTTTAAAACCGCAGACGCGACCAAGGCCATTCGTGACGTAATACAAAAGCCAAAAGTCGCGGCTTAATTATCGGTTAGCACCATATATGCGGCCATTAATACATAATCAGAAAATGAGCGCTATGCTCAAGATCCCGGCGCAGTGCTATGCTTTATCCAGCCTAAGATTGACAGTAGTAGTACTATTACTACTATTATTACTAATACTCAATATAACTTCTGCCACAAAGTAGCGTTTTTGGTTGCTGCACATGTTACCAATAACTTGGTATTTTTGGCCGAAGTATAGGGCGGCAAGGACTTGATGGTTGCTAATGAGCAGAGCCATGCAAGCTCACAATTTACAAGCTTATAAATAATCTTGTATAAGCGCTAATATCTAACGGCTAATATCAAACTTCAAACTTCAAACTTCAAATATCGAACATCAAATATCTGGTTTCTAGCGCAGTAGCATAGATAATACCCGGGGAGAAATCTGTGCGTATTTGTGTTTATTCCTTGCCCCAAAAGTCTTCTGCTCAGCGCTGTTGCTGTTACCCTAGAGAATACAGTTATTATCCATCGACAGTTTCTGGCTATTTGCTGAATTGTTAGCCGTCATTTTTGAATTATTTAGCGTATTATAAAGCCAATTTCTGTCGTTGAAAATTGCCTCCAGCCTGCGTTTGTTTTACTTTACGTAAATTGAATAAATAGACGTTATTTTTTTCAGCCCTATTTTGCTTCTTCGTCACTGTAATGTGAGCTGTTTGGAAAAGGATTATCATGCCAAGCTTGATTAGAATCGTGTTAATTAATACCCACCTACCGGGTATTGTCGAGTTATTATTAAATGGTCACACCAATATATGTGGTACCAATGCCTCAGGTAAAACAACCTTACAACGCTTGGTGCCGGTATTTTATGGCGAGTATCCAAGCCGTGTGGTGCCGTCAACGCGTGACAGTTTTGAACGTTGGTATTTACCCCATGACTCAAGCTACATTATCTATGAATATCAAAAAGATGACGGTTTACTTTACCAAGCTGTTTTAGCTTCTGCTGGCGATGGTAAAGGGGTCAATTACCGCTTTATTGCGCGAGGATTTGAACTAGAGCAATACATTAAGTCACGTAATGGCGATACTGTTATTTGTCATACGATGAGGGATCTTGGGCATGAATTAAAACGCGAGGGTATCGCACACTCTAAACAGTTAAATACCCGAGAGTTCCGCGCGATCATTCAAAACGATCGCAGCTTGTTAAATACCGGCAGTAACCGCAATGAGCTGCGGACTTACGCGCGTCAATTTTCGCTGTGTGACGGCGATCATAGCTTGCGTCATATTGAAAAATTAGCCAAAGCCGTGCACTCGAAAGAGGGCAAAATGGAAACGGTTAAATCAATGATCGCCGCCATTTTAGAAGAAGATGGGGTTAACCCACCGACTTCTAGACTGAATCCACAGCGAGTAGAAACGTGGATCCGTGAAAGCCAGCTGGTGCAAGGGTTTGAGCAAATTCGCCCAGAATATGAAAAGCTCGAACAAGAGTTCAACCAGTTATTAAGCGCCGAGTTACGTTTAGCCAGTTTATCCCGCGGTTATCGAAGTGATGAAACCTTAGAAGCTGAGCGTCAAGAAGGCAACCAATCTCATGGCAAAGAATTAAACCTCAAGTTACGTTTATTAGATGAGGAGTGGAAAGATGTTCGTGATGAGTTAAACCAAGAGTTATCGGCAGCAAAAGGCGATGCAGGTAAGTTTGAAGATGAGCTCGATGCGATAGAACAACAACATGGCGCTTTTTTAGATGCCGACATCGAACAAGCCAAAGCTGATTTAGATAATCTGCCTAATTGGCGCAGTGATGTTGAAAACCTTAATGAGCGCCACAAATTACAAACCGAAAAGCACCAAGACATTGAAGCCGCTTTTAATGCGCGTCGTAGCAAAATAGCTGAACAATTGCATCGTGAACTTGAAGTGTTACATCTTGAACAAGACACTCAACGTGAAGCGCGAGATAAGCAGCGCGAGCTTGCTAATGACGATCTTGCTAAGTTAGAACTGCAATGGCGTGAGCAAACCGATACGGGTAAAGCTAAGTTTAGCGAACAAGAATATCAACTCAAATTAACGGCAGCAGAGTTGAAACATCAAGTGGCTGGGGTTACCTACACTGAAGATGAAAAAATGCGCTTAGGGACTTTCGATGAACGCATTAGTTTAGCCGATGAAGAGCAGGAAACCTGTAACCAAAAAGTCGACCGCTTAACCACAGAAGAACGTAAACAACGGGCCAAACGCGACCAAGCCAATGAAGCGCTGCGCATCTCCAGTATTCGCGTCAGTGATAGAGAAAATGCCAAAGAAGAACTACACCAGATACTGTTCCCGCAGTCGCATACCTTGTTGGAGTTTTTGCGCAAAGAAGCCCAAGGTTGGGAACACACCTTTGGTAAAGTTATCGCGCCAGAGCTGTTACATCGTAGTGACCTACACCCCAGCTTAACCAAAGACAGCAGTGAAGCGCTATTTGGGGTCAATCTCGATCTTAAAGCCATTGATGTGCCAGAGTATGCTGCCACAGAGCAAGACTTACGTATTCGCCTAGCCAAAGCTGAAGAAGCACTGCAAAGTGCAAAAGAAATGCATGCCGAAGCGGAAGATCAACTGGTTGCCATGAATGCGGCACTTGATAGCATCACTCGCGAGCTCACCTTTGCCCGCACGGCCTACAAAAATAGCCGTGAAGACTTACGCCGCCTGTTTGATGAAAAACGCAACGAACAACAAAAAATCAATCAAGCTGTTGCAGATCGTAAAATCGATTCGAACAAAAGATTAGTGCAACTTGATAACGAACTCAAGCTACTTAGCAATCAACATCTTGGTTGGTTAAGCGAGCAAAAAGAGCAGGCGCTTGAAGCGCGAATGGAAAAAAATGCTTATTGGCAAGAGGTTATCGGCGCCATTGATAATCAATTAGGGCAAATTAAAGCCAATATTGAACAACGCCGTGCGAATGCTAAAACCGAACAAAAAGCCGGTGAAACCTGGTATAAAAATGAGCTTAAGTCTCGTGGTGTTGATGAAGGCACCATTTTGGCGTTGAAAAAACAAATTCGCGATCTTGAAGCCAATATTAGTCACGCCGAACAGCGTCGCAGTGATGTACTGCGTTTTGATGATTGGTATCAACATACCTGGCTAGTTCGAAAGCCTAAAGTGCAAACTCAATTAGCCGATGTTAAGCGAGCAACGCTGGAATTTGAGCAACTGCTAAAAGCGAAAACGACTGAAATCAAACACCGTCGTGACAGCTTAGAAACCGAACGTAAAGCCTGTGATGCCGCCCAAGTTGAGGCGTCTGAAAATCTCACCAAGCTGCGCGCCGTAATGCGCAAGTTAGCTGAGCTCAAATTACCCGCCAATAATGATGACGCTACTGGCAGTATTGGTGAACGTTTACGCCAAGGCGAGGATTTATTGCTAAAACGTGATTACTTAATGGGCTCTGTGAAACAGTATGTTGAGCACTTTGACTCGGTCATTGCCAGTAAATCAGGCTCAAGTTTAGCGGAGTTTTGGGAACGTGCCCGCGATGAGTCTAGTTTTGTCAACGACAAAGGTATTCGCCTGCTCGACTACCGTAAGTTGGTACCCCAACTAGAGCAATTATTGAATGTAATGGTGCCGCAATCGTTAATGGCCATTCGTGAACAAGGGCGTATTTTTGGTATCGACTTAAGCGCGTTTTATGATGTATTAACGGATATCGATCGCCGCATTGCCAGTCAAAGTGCGCGTATTACCCGTGAAGTAGGTGAAGAATTGTTCCTTGATGGGATCTCTGAATCGGCGGTACGCATTCGCTCACGTATTAGTGAACTTGAGTTTTGGCCTGAACTTGAAGTGTTTGTTAAAGCCTTTAAAGCGTGGAAAGCAGATGGTTTTAGCCAACTACCAGACGAGCACTACACTAACTCAATGCGCCGTGCGTTAGAGATTATTGGCCGCGCAGCGTTAACCGGTGGCATTGCTAAACTGTTAGAAATTGAGTTGCGTTTAAAAGAAGGTAACAGCGACTTAATTATTCGCACCGATCGCCAATTAAACGAGTCGTCTAGCCACGGTATGGCATACTTGATTTTATGTAAATTCTTATTGGCGTTTACTCGTTTATTGCGTGGCAAAGCCAATGTGACCATTCATTGGCCAATCGATGAGTTAGGGACTTTGCATCACACCAACGTGAAAAAAATATTCGATGCCTGTGAAAACAATAACATCAGTGTATTGGGTGCGTTCCCTAACCCAGAGTCTGAAGTGCTAAACCTGTTTACCAACCGTTACATCATTAATAAACAAACTAAAAAACTGCAAGTAGTTAAACCCAAAGCCAACCCATTAGCCGCGCGTTTGTCGCAGCGTAGCGCGAATGCTGACAGAACTCGCATTGAAATGAACAGTACTGACACCAATAGTGCCGACACTGCCAAGGAGCACATCTAATGTCTGACTCGACTGAAACCGCCTTAGTAGGGACGGGTGCGTTAATAGAACAATTATTACGAGGTGAATTTATTTGCCGAGTAACCAATGAAGATGGTTGGCGTGCGCTTAAAAACAACAGTACTCGTGACCGAGTGGAAACCTATCTCAACCAAATTAATCGTACCATTGGCAGTGCTGGCGAAGGTGAGGTATTTTTTTGCGGCTATTTGCAGTTAGGCGAGACTGAACGCAAAGTTATTTCATCGCAATTTAAAGACATTTGCGCAGGACTTATTCCCTTAGTGGAATGGCTAGTATTAGTGCAAGAAGCCAGCGGCCAAGATGCACCGCTGAGCGAAGGTGTACCTATTCGCTTAACCGATTTACAAGCGCGTATTGAAGACACTCCGGCCTTGGGAGAGCAACTCACTAAGCTGAGCCATTACCGATTATTTGGCTCAATAAGCACTAACGTTGATGGTCAAATTAAATTGGTGTTTAAACGGTTAGTGGAGCTAGGTTATTTAACCAAACCCAATAGTGAAAAGCAGATTTATATTGCCACTGGCAAGTTAGATTATTTATACGAAGTGATCCGCTTTATTGATGAAACCGAAGGCTTAAGTCTTGAAGCACAGGCCGAAACCTCGACCCAAAGGGAGTTAATATGAGCAGCAACTTACACCAAGCTGGGGTAAAGCTGCTCAAACAACTCGGGCGGCATGCCGATGTCATCATGGATGCATATTTAGCGGGATCGATTAACGATAGCGCTCATGATGCTGGCGTTATCGATAAACTGAAAAAAAGTGGCATTTTATGGCGCCCAGAACCCGATCAAGAGCTACGGTTAACGCGTTCGGTGCGGGCATTATTAGAAGAAGCCTTAAGCGATGAACGTAATCGGCAGATTGATGCCAACGTAGGCTCAGCACTGGCGACAATAAAAACCTTAGCCGATCATTACAAAGAAGCCCGTTTCAATGTCGATTTCAGTGCTGCTGAAGCCTATTTAGCTGATTTAAATGAACATGTTTACAGTTTTACCGACAGCTTACGTTATTCTATCCGAGTGTTATATCGCCGGATCAACAATGAATTTGGCTATGTGGGCACCATAAACGCAAAAATTCGTGAAAATGAATTAGCCCAAAGCCAAGTTTCTGAGTTGCTAAACGGCTTAGAGATGTTCCAATTTACAGAGCTAGGCGAGATTGCTGGCGATATTCGCGAACTGCGCCGCTTACTGATGATCAGTTTGCAAGAAACCTTAAGCCAATGCACCCAAGAACTGAGTATTGTCCAAGCGAGATTGTATGAATTATTGGGTCGATTTAGGCAAATACAAGGGCGCACACTATTACTAAAAGGCTGGTTACTACACACCAGCATGCATCCTGATTACCAACCCGAAAACCATGTGGTTCATAAAGCTGTTCCGGTTTTATTTAATTGTGCTGAAGCGCTCATAGCCCCTGCTAGTGTTGATGTTGCTAATCCACATCATGAACTTGAAATGATGAGTTTGGTGGCACAAGTTAAAGCCATTCGCCGTGACGCCTTGCCCGCCGAGCTGCGTGAACACAATGTTACCTTTGAGATGGGCGACAGTGAGGATTTTGATATCCCAGAAAACCCACTTAAAATTGCCGTAGATGAATATTTCTGTGAAGTGATTGATTCAGGATTACGTCAATCAGCCTTAAGTTATTTGACTGAAAAACAACTCGAATGGGACGCCGAAAGCTGGCTGTATCAAGTTATTGGTGGTTATGACGGTTTAGCTGAAGAGCATAAAAATTATTTTGAGCTCGAACCCATAGGTAATCCCGATCCTGTCTATAACGGTAACTTCATTATTCATGATGTTGAACTTTGGCTAGCATAACTAAAAGTCAGTTACACATAATGGCCCGCGCTGCAAAGCAACGTTTGCCGCGTGTGCCTTTCAATGCTAGTTGGAAGACGTTATATCATCTGTGGCAAATAGGTGAGCCAGATGGCGCTGAAAAACACCTGTATTTAACCTCTAGCGATTATATTTTACTGCGTGAAATGGCTCAAATTGATTCGGGCTTAGATATTCTCTCGCTTGATTTTGATATGGCCCGCCAGCAGATGTCACACCACAGTGCCAATGAAAAATACGCAAATATCAGCCCAGAAGCCGATTACGTATTAATCAAACTTTCCTCTAGGATTGCTCAAGCCCTAGTGGCTGATCCAGCGGTCGACTTAATGATGATGCATAATTGTTCACTGCGATTAAAAGTCGATAGTGCACTAGCACTTTGCCAGCGACTGAATATCGCTAATCTTATTGTGGTCGAAAACCTCGACAGCTTTGATAACCTGTTTGGCTATTCATTTGCGCCAGATTTACAGACAATCATCGACAATAGTATGGTGTTATATCGTGGTAGCCATCACTATTCTCCCGCAGGGCGAAAGCGCTTTTTACACTTAATTAACCCGACAAAAATACAGGTGATTGCCTTTACCGACTTGGATCCCGCTGGGTTAATGATCGCCAACACCCTAGATCATTGCCAACGTCTCATTGTGCCTCAATTAGCCCTCCGTGCACCGGCGACACTATTGGCGTTGCCGCAAATTAATTCAACGGCAGACTTTCATAAGCAGCATCGCCAGTTAGCTTATCTGACCAAGATATTGGCCGCTAACAACAATGTGGCGCCGATGACACATACTCATCAACCGCCTTTATCACATCAACATTCGCTTGGCTCATTGACCTATGATGATACTGCCAACGCCATAGGTTCATCAGCGGATTGGGACCAGCTAGTAGCTTGGGTTGTGCGTTATCACGTCAGTATTAAGCAACAGCACATGCAAGCAAAAAAGCTCGTATTGTCGTTACTGCACTTTTAGCCGCTATGATCATTGTTGACCATCAGCCATTAAGTACTCACCACTAATTAAGCACCATTGAACTTGTGTTAAGTGGGTTTTTACCACAGTTCAACACTCATCATTCAAGGTTTTATCATAGTCAACATTCTGTTTATTATGGCCTTTGTGGGTGTGTTCAATTAATACAGAGTATAAGTGGTCAGCTTTGTTCTAATGATGATTGAATTATCGGTGTCAATGTCTCAATATCACTGCGCTCGAATAATAAAACACACCTAGGATTGGGTGCAATAATAATAAATAGCAACCGATGTTGCATTTCGAAGGGAAAAAAAATGACAAAATCACTTTCAGCACGGATCTTTATCGGTCTATTTCTAGGGGTTGTGCTTGGCAGTATTGTGCAGTTTTTATTAGCCGATAATGCTTTTTTTGGTGGCACATTAGTGAGTCTGGCAAGTGGTGTCGGCACTATGTTTGTCAATATGATCATGATGCTAGTGGTCCCACTGGTGTTTGTGAGTATTGTCTGCGGTGTGTGTGAGTTACAAGATTTAAAAAGCTTTGGCCGTTTAGGTGGTAAAACCTTTGGCTTTTATATTATCAATACCATGATAGCCATTTTAGCTGCATTTACCGTCGCGATGGTATTTGAACCCGGTAAAGGGGTGGATATGTCGAGCAGCGGTTCGCTGGATATTACCGCGACAGAACTGCCAGATTTAATGTCGTTAATTGTCAGTATAGTGCCAAATAATCCTTTTTCAGCCTTCACCTCTGGCAATATGCTGCAAGTGATTTTTATGGCGCTATTAATAGGCGGCGTGATCAAATCATTGGGGCATTCCGTTGAGGGGGCGGTAAAAGGGTTTCAAACTGCCAATAAAATCATGATGCGCTTAATTTCGGTGGTAATGAGTTTAGCGCCATACGGGGTATTTGCCTTGATGTTTAAATTAGGTGCAACCTTAGAACCTGAAATTTTTGTCAGTGTTGTTGAATATTTAGTGCTTATTTTAGCCCTATTATTGATTTGGATTTTTATCGTATATCCATTTGCTGTCAGCCTATTCACCCCTATTTCAGCGAAAACGTTCAGAGAAAAAACCCAAGAACAAATACTATTCTCATTGTCTACCGCTAGCTCAAACGCCACTATTCCGGTAACCATGCGTACCCTTACTGACAAGCTAGGTGTGAGTCAAGCGGTGGCTGGTTTTGGTGTGCCACTGGGTGCAACCATGAACATGGGCGGGGTGTCGATTTACATTACTATTGCGATATTCTTTGTGGCTAACGCCTTTGGTATGCCAATCAGCAATGATCAAATCCCGTCGTTACTGTTTAGTGTGTTTTTATTGTCAGTGGGTGCAGGTGGTGTGCCTGGTGGTGGTATGGTGATGATTGGGGTACTGATTTACCAATTAGGCTTACCAGTAGAGGCATTTGTGATTGTCGCGGCATTAGATCGTATTATCGATATGGTATTAACCTCATGTAACGTGGTTGGTGATACTGCGGTATTAACCATTGTCGATCAAACTGAACAAGCGCATCAGCTTGAGACTGCAAAAATTGCAGCTGAGAAAGTATAAGATTCGTTTAGCTGTATTAATAAAATGGCCTGCATAGCAGGCCATTTTTATGTCTAAGGTGTTATGTTTAAAGTGTTATGTTTAAGGTCTTATGTTTACGAACCTGTTGTGTCGAATATAGTAGATGCTATCTATGCTGCATTTTATTTTCTATCTTGGTCATAATCTTGAATGTAGACTTTTCTAAATTATCTAAACCGCGATGAGCAACTTGTTCATAAGAGCGATTAATATAGCGGTAAGCTTGTGGGTAGTTGAACTCAATCACCTCAAGTTCTGCCAATTCATTCAACGCCTGTGTTTGCCCGATGGGATAGTTCATCATTTGATGATATTCAATGGCTTTTTTAAACTGCTCCCTGGCTTTATCATTACGACCTATGCGCTGGTTTATCATGCCTGCAAGCTGTGAAATATAGCCCAATGTTAGCCAGTCTTTCACTTTAGCAGCATTGGTTTTTGCAATGGTAAGTACGCCTAATGCTTGTTCTATCCTGTCGGTTTCGGTGTAGCTTTGCGCTAATAACAATCTGAGTCTGGCTAGCTCTCGCTCATCTTGCTGATGTGTAGCTTGGTCGATTGCTGCTATCAATGTGGTATTAAGCTGTTCATATTGATGTTGCTGCAATTGGATGCTGGCCAGTAGACGCATGGCAACTAAGTTGTCGGGTGTGGAGTGTATGAGCTTGGATAAGTGCTGCTCAGCAGCCTTAGTGTCACCAAGTTGTAGCTGTGTCATTGCACTGAACAACAGCGGTGTACTATAGCGTGAATGGTATTGAGTTGCTGTCTTATTGTGTTGTGGGTTGTGTTGTGGATTGTGTTGTGGATTGAGCTGCTGAGTAATCAAGCTTGATGTTGCTAATATAGCTTGCTCGATACTTGAAGCGTTAACGACGCCCGCTTCTGTATGATGCTGCTGATGTAATGTAAACGCTAATTGATATTGATTATTGGCGCTGGTAATACGGGATTCAATCACTAATCCCGCGCCGGAGACGGCCATTAATTGCTTAATATCGACAGCTTGGCTCAAGTGATCATTAGAGATAAGCGAGATGATATTGATAATATCTTCGGTTTGCAGTAATGGGTAACTAACACCGACATTTAGCTGATTGATAAGCACATCCATCGCGGCATAGGGATTCCATTGCGAGTCTGTGCTGCCTGTTGCCAGTTGCACTGGAAGCACTAAAATAGTGCCAGTTTCTATTGCTGGGGCTTTAGTGGGCATCAGATAAGCATAAGCACTCATGCTAATAAGCAGTAAAAGTAAAACCGCCGCAATATATTTATTTTTATTCGATGATCTGGCGGGCGGCATCGTTATAGTCCTTTATTAATACCCTTTCAATAACGTAGTGGGTATTTAAGTTATTGTAAAGAAATGCTTCTTTACTCTTGCCTAATGATTCAAATTTGTATTTTGGTTAACTGTGTTTATTCGCTTCAGTCAGATCATCAATGAGTTCAACTGCAGCGCAGAAATGAAAAAACCGCCAACAGGCGGTTTTTCTACAACATACTTAATTAATCAATTGATGGCTCTTCGCTGTAATCAATACCGTGGTAGCTTAAGCAAGTATCGACTTCGTTGGCACTGCCTAAAATTACCGCAACACGCTGGTGGATTGCCGTTGGCTGAATATCCAAAATGGTTTCATAACCCGTTGATGCTTTTCCGCCAGCTTGCTCAACCAGTAACGCCATTGGGTTCGCTTCGTACATTAAGCGCAATTTGAATGGTCTGGCTGGATTTTTGTTATCTGTAGGGTAGGTAAAAATACCGCCACGGCACAATACTCGGTGCACATCACCGACCATTGCCGCAATCCAACGCATGTTAAACGATTGCTCGCGTGGGCCTATTTCCCCGAGTAACAAATCAGCAATATAGGTTTGTATTGGCGCTTCCCAAAAACGTTGGTTTGACATATTAATGGCAAACTCAGCCGTGTCTGGGGTGATCTGCACGTTATCGTCGGTCAGTAAAAATTCTTGGCTGTCGGGATCGAGAGTATAAAACTGAGTACCTTGGCCAGTGGTTAACGCCATCATGGTTGATGGGCCATACAATACATAACCCGCTGCCACTTGTTTACGCCCAGCTTGTAAAAAACTTTGCTCATTTAACTCTCCAGCGGGTGCGGGTAATACCGAGAAAATGGTGCCGACGAGTGAATTGATATCAATATTTGACGAGCCGTCGAGCGGGTCAAAACACACTAGGTACTCACCTTGAGTATTAACTTCAACCACGTAATCCTCTTCTTCTGAGGCTAAACCGCGAACATGGCCATCGGTTTTGAGAGCATTTTTAAGCATGTCATTGGTGATCACATCCAGTTTTTTCTGGGTTTCGCCTTGAACGTTTTCTTGATCGGTTGCGCCTAAAACGCCTGCTAAGGCGCCGCGCCGAACCGCAACACTAATGGCTTTTGAGGTGTCCGCTAAGGTGAATAATAATTGGGTTAAAGACGAGTTTACGGATTGTGCGCTAAGGGTTTGTGCCAAAGTCTGCATGGTATTTCCTATGACATGTGTGAGGTTTAAGGTCGATTTTGTACATTATTATGCAGCAAATCATACCCCACAATAGCGCTAATTTCAGCGATTGTTGTGTCGGGTTTTGGTTTTAGAGCAAATTAAGGCAAAATGTGGGCGGATTGAATTGCCCAAGGATTAATAATAATGACAACAACATGGAAGCATCATGCTTTAGCGGCAGTATCTGTCGTGCCACTTCTTTTTTCCAGCCCGGTTTTTTCAGTAACAGCAAACGTTAAAGGCAGCATTATGAACTCATCTACCACCGCGACATTGACTGCGATACCAGGTAATAATATGCCACTGACCATTGAGCGTATTCATGCGTCACCGGCATTAGCAGGTTCAAGTCCTCGTGGATTAGCCTTGTCACCTAATGGTAAGCGGGTGACTTATTTATCGAGTCGAGCTGATAACCAGCATTTCTATGATTTATGGCAAATGGATATCGCGACAGGTAAGCGCAGCGTGTTGATTAATGCGGAACAATTAGACGCAGGGGAATTGTCTGATGAAGAGAAAGCTCGCCGTGAGCGCCAACGTATTTATGGCCAAGGGATCATGGAGTATTTTTGGTCTGAAGACAGCCAACATATTTTAATTCCGGCTGCGGGTAAATTGTACTTATTTGATGTTCCAACGAATAACGTGGTTGAATTAGCCATTGGAGCAGGCTTTGCCAC
This sequence comes from Shewanella sp. S1-49-MNA-CIBAN-0167, assembly GCF_040310145.1. Classification (NCBI taxonomy): domain Bacteria; kingdom Pseudomonadati; phylum Pseudomonadota; class Gammaproteobacteria; order Alteromonadales; family Shewanellaceae; genus Shewanella; species Shewanella sp. S1-49-MNA-CIBAN-0167. The sequence continues at coordinate 55,224 of NZ_JBEOPO010000005.1, forward strand.
CGATGCGCGTTTGTCACCTAAAGGCCACTTTGTGTCGTTTGTACGCGATCAAAATTTATTTATATTAGCCCTAGACACACACAAAGTCAGTGCGTTAACGACCGATGGTAAAGGGCCGATTAAAAATGCCATGGCAGAGTTTGTCGCCCAAGAAGAAATGGATCGCATGACAGGATATTGGTGGGCGCCCGATGAGTCTGCTATTGCCTTTACTCGAATCGATGAAACGGGTGTTGAGTTAGTGACCCGTAATGAAATTTATGCCGACGGTATTAAATTAACCGATCAGCGTTACCCTTATGCTGGCAAAGCTAACGTTGAGATTGAGTTGGGAGTGGTTAGCTTAAAAGATCGAAGCATAAACTGGATTGATTTAGGCAAACAAAAAGACATGTATTTACCTCGTGTTGATTGGTTGCCAGACAGTCAACGGGTGTCATTTCAATGGCAAAGCCGCGATCAACAAACATTGGACTTACGCATAGCTTCGATAACCAAACCGAAACAAGTAACAACGGTGATCGAAGAACACAGTAACGCTTGGGTTAACCTAAACAATGACTTGCACTTTCTCAAGCAACAATCGGCCTTTATTTGGGGCTCTGAACGTGATGGTTTTCATCACCTGTACTTATTTGACTTACAAGGTAAGCAACTTAAACAGTTAACCCAAGGTGATTGGGCGGTCGATGCGCTTGAATTTGTCGATGAAGCCACGGGCTGGGTATATTTTAGCGGTCGTAAAAACAGCGTGGTCGAGCGTCATTTGTATCGGGTTAACTTGAAACAAGGTATGGACTCCATTGAGCGAATTAGCCAAGCATCAGGTATGCATGAGGCAGTATTTGCGGATAAAAAGCCGGTTTATTTAGATTACTTTAGTAGCTTACAGCAACCGCCACAAATAAGTTTACACAATGATACTGGCAAGCAGTTAGCTTGGGTTGAGCAAAATGAAATTGATAACAACCATCCTCTGTATGATTATGCGGGTTTATGGCAAATGCCTGAGTTTGGTCAAGTAACCGCTGAAGATAACCAAGCACTGCAGTATCGATTATTTAAACCGGTTCCTTTTGATGCAGCTAAACAGTATCCGGTTGTGGTCAGGGTATACGGTGGGCCGCATGCGCAGTTAGTGGTCAATAGCTGGAGCGAAGCGGATTATTTTACTCAGTATTTACTGCAGCAAGGTTATGTTGTATTCCAGTTAGATAACCGGGGTTCGGCTCATCGTGGTACTCAATTTGAGCATGTGATTTATCAAAATATGGGTGATGCGGAAGTGAGTGACCAAAAGGTCGGGGTAGATTACTTACGCAGTTTACCTTTCGTTGATGGTGATAACATTGCCATTTATGGCCACAGTTATGGCGGCTACATGGCGTTAATGAGTCAGTTTAAGGCGCCAGGTTATTTTAAAGCCGCTATAGCGGGGGCACCCGTAACCGATTGGCGTTTGTACGATACCCATTACACTGAACGTTATATGGGCAACCCAGAAACCAACAAACAAGGTTACGACGCCAGCAGTATTTTACCTTACGTCAAAGATTATCAGTCGGGCTTATTGATGTATCACGGCATGGCTGATGACAATGTACTGTTTGAAAACAGCACTCGAGTGTATAAGGCATTACAAGATGAAGGTAAATTGTTCCAGATGATGGATTACCCGGGGTCTAAGCATTCAATGCGCGGTGAGAAAGTACGTAATCATTTGTATAAATCATTAGCGGCATTTTTAGATCAACAGTTAAAATAAGCGATATATTTTTAAATGATTAGCTAAAAAGCAGACAATAAAAAACCAGGTGAGACCCACCTGGTTTTTTATTGCGGTTAACTTAAACGGTTAACTTAAGCGGATCACGCTTCTAAGTCGCCACAAAAACGATAGCCTTCACCGTGAATAGTCGCGATGATTTCTGGCGTGTCAGGTAAGCTTTCAAAGTGCTTACGGATACGACGGATCGTCACATCAACAGTGCGGTCGTGGGGTTTTAACTCACGGCCGGTCATTTTTAGCAGTAAATCAGCACGAGTTAAAATCTTGCCTGGATTTTCAACAAAATGAAGCATCGCACGAAATTCGCTGCGTGGTAGCTTGTAAGATTCACCTTGTGGAGTAACCAAAGAGCGGCTATTAATTTCTAGGCTCCAGCCGTTAAAGCGGTAAAACTCAACAGAACCTTTTTCTTCGGTTTCCGCCGCCGCATTATTAACGCGAGTTAACAGGTTACGGGCACGGATCGTTAATTCGCGAGGGTTGAATGGTTTAGTGATATAGTCATCTGCACCAATTTCAAGCCCTAAAATTTTATCAACTTCATTATCTCGACCGGTCAAGAAAATAAGACCGATGTTATTAATTTCACGTAGTTCACGTGCTAATAATAAGCCGTTTTTACCTGGTAAGTTAATGTCCATAACAACAAGGTTTATCTTGTTTTCTTGCATGGCTCTATGCATTTCTGCGCCGTCATTGGCTTCGGTGACAACATAGCCTTCAGCTTCAAAAATACTGCGCAATGTATTACGAGTTACTGCTTCATCTTCAACAATTAAAATGTGCGGATTTTGCATAATATATACCTGATTTTATAAAATTCGATTCTAGCCACGGTGTGCTAATAGATTGCAATAGCGCGTTAACATATGCGCTATTATTCCGATATTTTTGGGTGTTTATCTATGTCTACCCTGAATTAAACACTCTCTATAAACTCGATGACGTAACGCTTAATGCGGGTTACTGAGTCTGCTTGCGTTAACTAATTGCCATTACGCTAAGGTACGCGTTTACACTTATGCATGATGGTGTAAAAAGTGGTGTAAAATTTGTTGCACCTAGGCTTACTTACTATGAATGCCATTTAGAAAGATAGTTCCTTCCTGTCGCAAACTTATTTAATCGTATTAATGTTTTATCAAATGTAGAACAAATTTAGTACGACTGTAAACTTTACATCAATAAATCTTCACGCTCACAACAATATATGCTGAGATTTTCAGGTGTATGTAGCCAACTTTGCTACAATGATTTAATAGTGCGTGATGCTATTGTACTCGTTTTAGGCATTTGTTAACAAATTAAATGTTAAAAAATTAATATAACAGTCAAGTATATAAAAGATTAATATTACTAAGTTGATAATAATAAATGATTTTTAAGTATTAAACTGGTGATTAGATCGCAAATCTTTTCGATATCTAACCTAATTGTTAGACTCATTTTGGCTTAATTAACGAAAAAATATTATGGAAAATGTTATCGATACATTGTGGTATGAATATCAAACGACTCATTTTTTGTTCACCCAACGCCTTTCTAATGATTTCCCATTTGCTATAGTTACCGCTCATAACCCCCGGGGGACTAGCCTCTCACCGAGTCAAAATCGTTTACTTGATCATCAGCTTCAATCTAAAATCCAACAGTATAATCGGCCCTATCGTGCCTTAATCGGTGCGGCCGCTGATTGGTCACATATGGAAAAAAGCTGGGCAGTTTTTATTGATAAAGAACAGGCTGTTGAGCTAGGAAGAGAGTTAAATCAACATGCAATTTATTACGTTAATCAAGGTTTGATATCTCTGGTTGCGTGTCTTGATACCATCAAACCTGACGTTGAAATGGGCGCATTTAATCAGCGATTACGGCTGGTTAATGAACTGCCAGAGATTAGTTTCTATACTGGATGAGCGCTGGGTTAATTTAGAGCGCTTAATCGCTACTGAATGTTTTGAGTCATTAATCGAGACAATAAAATATATATTGTCTCGATTAATTGCGTTATTTGGTTTTTTTTGCGTATATATTGGCTTTTTTCTAATATAGAACAATGACAGATCCGCTATCGCTACGACAGATTATCTAACAACAAAGATATTTTTATCAAAACAGTGTTTTTTTACTGGGTTTGTTGATTGACTTGTTAGGGCATTTGTTGCTATTTTCATCAGCTCTCCTTCGGGAGAAACAGAAGAGGAGCGTTAACTAGGTAGTAAGTGAGAGGATGCCAGTCCGATGACAACTTATGATGGAGATTAGCGCCGAGGTATCAGTTTGTTTGGCGAACATTGATATCGGTCGTTTAGGCTGAATCCTAACGATTGTCACCTTTTTTTGGTGGAGAGCTTCTGGTGATGATTGCTGTTTCCCTTCTATAAGGGTGCGTTATCTTAGCACCAGGCTCTTCGAACGTAGTGTGTTCGGAGCGTATATCATGTTAGTAAATCACGTCTTATTTTCTAGTCTTTGGCAAACTGCGGAGGCATCAGTATGAGCATTATCTCTGAAACTGTTGTTCTTGAAACCGTGGTGCCTGAAATAGCCACATCAGAATTAGTCGTAGCCAAATTTGGCGGTACGTCGGTTGCTGATTACGCCTCTATGAGTCGTTGTGCCAATATTGTCTTGGCTAACCAAGCCACTCGTCTCGTGGTGGTGAGTGCCTCCAGTGGTGTCACCAATTTATTAGTTGAGCTGACTCAAGCTAATGTCAACGATGAACGACGACTAGTACTCCTTAAGCAAATTGCTCAAATTCAATATGCGATTCTCGATGAATTAGGCCGTCCACAAGACGTGGCGGCCAGTATTGATAAAATTCTGAGCCGAATGTCAGTATTAAGTGAATCGTTAGAACTTGATCGCAGCAAAGCGATTATGGACGAATTGCTGTCAACGGGTGAGCAATGTTCATCGATTTTATTTTCAGCGGTTATTCGGGAAAAAGGCACCGCTTCAAATCATTTCGATGTGCGTCAGGTGCTGCGTACCGACAGCTATTTTGGCCGTGCAGAACCACAGATTGAAGTCATTTCAACGCTTGCTGGTGATTTTTTAAAACCCTTACTTGCTCGTTATATCATTGTCACCCAAGGATTTATTGGAGCTGATGACAGTGGCCGAACCACAACATTAGGCCGTGGTGGCAGTGATTATTCGGCGGCATTACTGGCTGAAGCGCTCCGTGCCACAGCGGTTGAAATTTGGACCGATGTCGCCGGTATTTATACCACTGATCCACGGCTTGCCCCTAATGCGCGTCCCATTGCCGAAATTAGCTTTAATGAGGCGGCTGAGATGGCCACCTTTGGCGCTAAAGTATTGCATCCCGCCACCATTTTACCGGCTGTGAGACAAAAAATTCAGGTGTTTGTGGGATCAAGTAAAGCCCCTGAAATGGGCGGAACTTGGATCCGCCATCAAGTAGACGATACCCCAGTATTTAGAGCTGTGGCATTGCGCCGCGATCAAACATTACTTAACTTGCATAGCTTACAAATGTTACATGCTCAGGGTTTTTTAGCAGAAACGTTTGCGACTTTAGCTCGACATAAAATTTCGGTGGATCTCATTACCACCTCTGAAGTTAACGTGGCATTGACCTTAGATAAAACCGGTTCTGATTCGAGCGGACACGGCTTGTTAAGTGAGTCATTATTGCAAGAGTTATCGCAGCATTGTGGTGTTCGCGTCGAAGAGAACTTAGCCTTAATCGCCATTATAGGTAATCGTATTGCATCGACTGCGGGTGTTTGTAGTCGCGTATTTAAGGTGCTGGAAAACCATAATGTAAGGATGATTTGCCAAGGCGCCAGCCCACATAATTTATGTGTCCTAGTGGCAGAGTCGGAAGCGGCGCAAGTGGTTAATGCCTTGCATCAAAATCTGTTTGAGTAATACCAATCCTATTAAATATGCGATCTTTCAGCGGGAGTTCAAAGTGCTGTAGGCAAGGCAGATGATTGAAGCGAATAGTTATTCTCGGTAACAAGCTCCTGCGTTACTCTACCTCCAGCATCCATGCCGTCGTATTTTGAAAATATCTAACGAAGCATAAAGTACTTTGAAACCCGCCAGAATGGAGTCTCTCAGGTATTCCACTTCTGTGTTGCATCGATTTAAAAGGGAACAACCATTTCTACATCAATGCGCCTTGAATTGAAAAACCTGAGAGACTCTGAACTGACCAGATATTTAATGAGATTGGTATCATCATATGACTAAAGCAATACAATCGTCAGTGCAGGTCGGAGAACTGGCGACGGGGCAAGCATTGACCGTGCCGTTATATACATTCTCTGGCAGTGAGTTGTTTTCGCCCAGCGTTTATATTCAGGCCAATGTTCATGGTGCCGAAGTGCAGGGAAATGCAGTGATTTATCAACTGATGACCTTGTTAGAAGGTTATCAAGTACTAGGTGATATTACGCTTGCGCCATTGGCCAATCCATTAGGGATTAATCAAAAGAGTGGTGAGTTTACCTTAGGACGGTTTGATCCGATAACTGGGGTGAATTGGAACCGAGAGTATTTTGATCACAACATCAAGGTGCAAGCTTGGTATACCGAGCATCAACATTTAAACGATAATGAACTGTTTCAGGCTTATCGTTCAATGTTGGTTGGAGCTTGTCAGGCTCGATTGGAGCTCCCTTTTGGGCTCTCTACCGGTCATCGGTTGGCTGTGAGTTTACAAACCATGGCACATCAAGCAGATATAGTGCTTGATTTACATACTGGGCCTAAGTCGTGCAAGCATTTGTATTGCCCTGAGTATGATGCGGATGCGGCGAGATTTTTTTCGATCCCATACACGCTGATTATGCCTAATAGTTTTGGCGGAGCGATGGATGAAGCCACGTTTTGTCCATGGTGGCAGTTAACCGAATATGCCGCGAGCCAAGGTCGTGAGTTTTCGGTACCCGTGTCTGCATTTACCTTAGAGCTCGCCAGTCAAGAACGAATTGATTTAGCCGACGCGTTAGAAGATGCCAAAGGCATATTGGCTTATTTAAGTTATCGTGGTGTGATTGCTGAAAAAGTCACTCCAGCAGATATGCCTCGATTTGGTTGTTACTTATGTGACTACAAAAAGTTTCATGCACCTAAAGCTGGTTTAATCGAATATCGCGCGGTACTGGGTGAGCCGTTAGCAGCAGGGCAACCATTGGTGAATATTTTACGCATTGATCTTTATGGCACTGAACAGGCTTATCAAGCCATTAGTTTACCCATGGATTGCGTGCCAATTTTACACTTTGCTTCAGCGTCAGTTCACCAAGGGACTGAACTGTATAAGGTGATGACCAAGGTGTTTTCGATAACCCACTAATGTGATGTTATCAACCCCCCGTTTTGATACTAAATCCTCTCGGTGTTGCTTTGTAAAACAGCTATAATAATGCCTGCATATTGCAGGCATTATTATTATCCGTTTTGAGTTCTCTGAAATAGAAACGTTGTAATAGGAACTCATTATATGGGCGGTTAATTAGCTGCCTAAAATCTGCAGTGGAATGGCCAACATCTCGTCGCCTGAAGCGGCAAAGTACCAAATAATACCTACTAAGCTTGCCACTGTGAGCAAATACCATACGGTAGAGAAAATTTGTCCGTAACGATCTAAGGGTAATAAATGGCTTTGGTGGCGTCCACGCCATTCGACAATGATTTCGATACTGCCAATAAGCAGCAAAAAGCCGAGAAGCGCTAAGCCTAAGCTATAGCTGATAAAGACCCCTATAGCGGCACCCGCGGCACAGGCGACCAGGCCAATTAAGCTGTTCATGGAGAAGCTAATACTTTTCAGAATATGGCCGCCATCAAGCGGTAAAATGGGCAGTAAATTAAATAGATTTAGCAGGGCATTGAATGCCGCTAACCCAGCAAAGAATATGTTACCTGTTATCCAATAAAGTCCGACACAAATAATTGATAAAATCAGCCCAAAAGTGGGGCCCATAATTGAAATATACACGTCTTGCCAACGGGTGTTGATCCGCTCATCACTTAACGCTAAGCCACCAACAAAAGGGATTAAATAGATACCTTTTGTTTTCATACCGAAATGCTTCATTGCTCGAATATGACCGTATTCATGGAACATTAAGCAACCGATGAGTGCTAAGGCAAATTGAAATGAAAATAGCCAAGAATAGGCTGCAACACTAGCTCCAGCAAAAAGGACTTTAACCACTTTGGCACTTTTTAACAGTTTAAAACCTAATGATGCAAGTCCAACAACACTGATTTTTTGAGTTTTTACCGCGGCGACTTCAGGGGTTTGACGTTCAATCTCTTCAACGGTTCTTTGCCCTTGGGTGATGGTTTCATCATCAATTAATAAGCAGTAATCAAGCTGGAATGGCTGCCAGTTAACATCGATTTCTAATCGTACTGGAAGTGAACCAATACTTGGCTTAACGGTTTCGTCATCGTTAGTATTGGTTTCAGTCGGGACGGATGTGTGCGTTGTCAGTTCAAATGAATGGATATGAAAGGCTTGGTCGGAAGCACTCGCAGACTTTTGCGATACCAGTTGATTGTCCCAATAAAGTTGCTGCCAACCCGCAATCGAGCCTTCTAATCGCAGACGTTTACCTAGACATTCAATATTTAATAATTCCATTAAGGATTCTCTGGGGTTATGGACGTTGAGCATCGGGCATTTTGCCAGAGCGATGTCACTAGCTCAATGGGTTCGACAATTATATTCGTTAATCTTAATTTTAATCTTAGGTTTATGACTGAGTGATTAAGCTAAGCATTACGTCGGTAAGGTTAAGGTTGATAACAGTAAAAACGCTGTGATATGGGCTGTTATCTAAAGCGGAAGTCACGCTTTTAATAAAGCTGTTCTAATTCGGCAACGGTGGCGATACCTTGTTCAACGGTCGTAAAGATTATCTTTGCACTGCAACAATGGCCTTGAAACTGGCCAAATTGACGGACAAGAGGCAACATTTGCAGTACGTTCATTTGCTGGTCTTGTTTCACCAAGTAGGGGAGTTGTGCCACATTATTGTTGGCAACGTCGACTTGTTCAGCGGTTTCAATGTGGTAAATGCAACCTGCGGTGTCGATCAGTTTATCGTGCAAGCAGACGGTAAATTGATTGGCGCAAATAAAGCTTAACCAGTCTTGGTGGTTTGCCAGATACATTAATTCATCATCTTGATCAAATTGCAGTATGGCGGGCCAATGTATGTGTTGCATAGTTACCTGTAAATCAATGTGGGTTGGTTTAATCTGCTAACGGTTGCTGTAATCGTATGAAATTTCTTGATTCACATTTTTAACAACACATGAGGCATGTTCGCGTTGGGTGCGATTAAACGCATTGCCAATATGAATTTCCACGTTATTAAAAATGTATTTTTCTGCTTTGATAAAGTAATTATTATAGTAATTTTCTACTTCAATAAGATTTTGATTATATTCTACTTCTTCCTTTGTTTGCTCCTCGGTCATCTGCTTCTTTTGGTCAAGCATCATTTTGACTTGCTCTACCATACCCGCATCACTTTGCCATTCAGCTTTGGGGGGCAATTTACGCAGTCTGGCCTCGAGTTCTAATCCGGCGACAACCATGCCTTTGATGCCGGCATCCAGTTCTTTGAGTTGTAGCTTTAGTTCACCTTGATGCATAGCACAAAATAGTTCGGTTTTGGTACTGGCTTTAGCGCCAAGCACAATAGCCCTAATCCCCTTTGCCGCGGTGGCTTTACCGCCGACTAAGTCACCGCGTCGTGATTGAGCATCACTGACGGTAATGCAGCCTCCTGACGTTGAATGACTGTGTAACAACTGTTTAGTGACTAAAATATTGCCCTGTGCTTCTAGATGAGAATATTGTACAAATTGGGCACAAATTTGGCCGGTGGCGGTAATCTTGGTACTGAGCTCTTGGTCTTTAATTAACCGACCAATGATGCCTTTGCTGACAATAACGTCACCTTGCGCTTCAATGGTGGCTGAGTCAACAAACCCCATGACGGTAACATCACCACTGGCTTTGACTTCCATCCCTTCATGCACATCGCCGGTAATTAAAATACTACCTTTAAAATTCACATGGCCAAAGCGAACATCAACATCTTTAATTTGCAGTATATCGTCGACTTGCATGCCTTGACGGTTTTCAACCGGTTGGCCTGGAACTGTGGCGATGAGTTTGTTTGGATCCTTAGGGTGTAAGCCGGTGCCTGTACCGGGCTCCATGGGTTTGTCTTGACCTGTGATTTGTTGCAGTACATCACCATGGATATTGAATCCTGGGCTACCAGTGGTTGCTGGGGTCTTAATCATTAATATATCGGTGGGCTTAACGGTAATTAATGCGCCTAAATTACGCATATCGACCGAGCCGTCTTCACGTTCTTGAGGTTGTAATAAACGTTCTCGCGCCAGAGCTACCTTACGGGTTAATGTGGCATTTTCGCCATTCACTGCCGCTTTACCGCAGGCGATAACGCCCTCACAGCATTCCCCTGGTGGTAAAATCGATAAGCGTTGCATTAACCCCATAATGTTAGGTTTACTTAAGCCCATTTTAATTTTTTGATTTTTGAGGGTATTAAGTACGTCTGATAGGGTGATGTCTTTACCGCCCCAAGCTGAGGTGATTTTCATACTAGCTTGCATTTTATCGTCATTGATATTGATGTCCACTGCACCATCTTTACGTTCAGCTATCGCAAAAAACAGTTCGTGATCCCCTAGATTTTGGCCGCAAAGCGCATTGACTTCAGTGACCGCTTTATTAATGGCAGGGGCAATGGGAAACAACATTGCAAAAGTTGCCTGTGTTAGTAAGGCGTTGATATCCTCTTCTAGCACGGGACCATGAGTATTGGGAATTATGCGTAATTCGGCTTTACTTTTATCTGCGCTTAGTGCGATTAGTGAAGGCTCTAACATAGCATCCTTTGTTGTTATTTTTATATCAGATCAATACTGGAAATAAAATAGTAACGACATAAATTCAAAAATGTTTACTATTTTACCTTGCAGTAAATTTAGCCGATTTTAATCTCCATTTCCAGCAGTAAGCTCGCTTTGTTGTCCATAACTGAAGCTGTGTCACGGGAGGTTCGATCTTGGGATTAACGTTGATGGAGATATAATTTGTACTTATTGTTTTCAGCCAACACATTCACTTTACCAAAATGAGTCGCAATGGTATCAGCATAGGGCAGGTGGCGATTAGCAACAATTTGCCAGACGCCTTTAGGCGCCAAACTGATTGCGCTGGATTTAACAAACTGGGTCGCAATGTCGGTGGTGCTGGTTAACCCATCATGAAACGGTGGGTTGGAAATAATGCCATCAAATTTACCGGTAATTTGATTAAATCCGTCAGAAGGATAGATTTTTGCGTGCATATTATTGGCTGCAAGGGTTAATTCACATGACAGCAATGCCATCGCATTGATATCAATACATTCCATGGCTAGCTTTGGATTGGCTTTTAGCAATGCCGCCGTAATGACCCCTGCACCACAACCAAAATCGAGGACTCTGCCGTGTAAGTTGTTTGGTAAATGCAACAGTAATAGTTCGGTGCCCTGATCGAGACGCTTTTCACTGAAGACCCCTACCACATTGCAAATTTGCAGTTTACCTTGTGGTGTATCTAATGAATATTGGCTTACCCAATCACTGATTGATAGCCTGGGTGCTACTTGAGTTAAATAACTGACATACACTAAACAATGACGGGCATTATCTTGTTTGATGGGGGGGGAGTAATAATCAGGCGTGAGTTTATCAATTGATTTAATCCCACCTTTATTCTCACCCACAATCATTAATTGGCCGTCGATACGTAAATGCTGCGCCGCAAGTTGCAGTAAGTAACCCATTAACGGTTTAGCTTTTGCAAAGTAAATAATAACCGTGTCAAATTTTGTATCAACTAATGAGTCAGGCAGCTGATGGCCAAAATAGCACTGCAATTTATTATTAGCATAGGATGACAATGTTAGGTGATGATTAAAATCCAGCGCTAGGGCAGTGACATTCTCTGCAAACTCAAGACATTGATGCGCAAAAGTATCAGCTTCATAGTTGAGCACTAACACATTATGTTTATGAAAATATTTGCTGTTTCTAATTAAGGCTTGAGAAGGATTTGTTAACACGTCGGTTGCTCATAATGCTAGTGATAAAATACCTGCTGATATTAACACAATCCCCACTTTGATAGCGGGGATTGTGTTAGGCAGCAATTAAGGCGTTTGTACCGATTGTGGTAATAAGCTAAACATTTTATTGGCTATATCAACATTGTCTTGATGGCCACTAAACAATCTGGCGCCGGGGCCCGCTGCGAATACCTGAACATCCATGGCGGTATGGCCGCCACTTGTCCAACCGGTATTAGATTGAATATCAATTAATTTTCGCAGTGCAATAGCAAGTGGCTCATTACCTTGCATACGTGCAGTTTGCAATTGACTGTATTCTACTTCGCTTGGGGTAAACCCCAATAGTGTTGCGGTTATGGTCTGCCAATCCTCTGCGGCAATAGCACGCGTGGCAATCACATCTGGGCTAGCTTGAACCTTATGCAGTACTTCAGGATGCCATTCGTATTTGTCGTGTGCGCCCACTGACAACCCACCGGTATTATGATCGGCTGTCACAACCATCAGGGTGTCTTTACTTTGACGAACAAATTGTTCAACCACTTCAATTGCGGCTGCAAACTCATCCATTTCACCCATCGCGGTAGCAATATCGTTACTGTGACCCGCCCAATCAATTAAGCTGCCTTCTACTAATAACACAAAACCTTGCTTATTTTGCGACAGTAAATCGAGTGCCTTTTGCGTCATATGACTGAGTTTATGCGCTTTTTTATCATTAATCCCCCAAGGTAACTGTACATCGGCAAATAGCCCTAATACTTTCGGGTGATGAACCGACTCAAGTTGGGAGAGTTCACTAATGTGTTGGTAACCTTTAGCGGTGAACTGCTCAAGCAATGTTGGGGTGAAATATTGCTGGCCACCGCCAAGGATGACATCAGCATCGGTGGTTAAATAAGCCTGTGCGATATCAATATAATTACTACGACTTTCATTGTGAGCAAGAAATGCCGCAGGTGTAGCATGGTTTACTTGGGAGGTAACCGCTACGCCAGTTGACAAGCCTAATGCTTTTGCTCTTTCCATTAAGGTTGTCAGTGGGCGTTTTTCGGTATCAACGGCAATAGCACCATTATAACTTTTGACCCCAGTAGATAATGCGGTTGCCGATGCCGCCGAGTCGGTTACATAACCACTGACAGAAGCAGGGTAAGTGCTTGCCATACCAACGAGTAAGCGATCAAAAACCGTTTGTTCAATCTCTTCTGTCTCAGGGTTATCTTTATAGTAACGATAGGCCGTGGTGTAAGCAGGTCCCATACCATCGCCAATCATAATAACAATATTTGTCGGTCTTGAAGGACCGACAGTCGGCACATTATTACTGGTTGTGTTGGCCTCAATAGGCGAAATAACGACTTCATCAGCCATTGCACCCGTTACGACCAAGCTAGAGACCAATAATAATCTGCTAATTATTCGTTGGTAGGTAGATAGAAAATGCATGATTAATCCTATTTCTGCTGATTGATACGGGCTTCGATGGCATCCATAAGCATGCCGGTAATGTCAACGTCATATGCGGCTTCAATTTCTCTAATGCAGGTTGGGCTGGTGACATTGATTTCAGTTAACTTATCACCAATGATGTCTAAACCAACAAAAATAAGGCCTCGTTTTTTCAATTCTGGACCAATGGCGCGGGCTATTTTCCAATCACTTTCTGATAATGGCTGGGCTACTCCACTGCCGCCAGCCGCTAGGTTGCCACGGGTTTCACCTTTCATCGGGATACGCGCTAATGCGTATGGAACCGGTTCACCGTCAACCACTAAAATACGCTTGTCACCTTGAGTTATCTCAGGGATAAAGGCTTGAGCCATTGCGAACTGCTGGCCATAACTGGTGAGCGTTTCGATAATGACCCCGACGTTAGGGTCATCTTTTTTCACTCTAAAAATAGACGTGCCGCCCATGCCATCTAATGGTTTTAAAATAATATCTTGCTTCAATTGGTGGAACGCTCGAATACGTTTAGCATCACGGGTCACAAGAGTGTCTGGCGTAAACTCAGAAAACCATGCTGTAAACAGTTTTTCATTGGCATCACGTAAGCTTTGAGGCTTGTTAACGATTAATACGCCTTCTTCTTCCGCCCGTTCCAGCATATAAGTGGCGTAGATGAATTCGGTATCAAATGGTGGATCTTTGCGCATTAAGATCACATCAAGATCTGCCAACGGGGTATCAATTGACTCGCCTAATGTAAACCATTGGTTAGCATCTTGCTTTACCGATAATTCACGCATGTTGGCCATGGCTTTGCCGTTGACCATCGCAAGATCATGCATTTCCATATAAAACAATTGGTAGCCACGTGCCTGTGCGGCTAATAACATCGCGAAGCTGGTATCTTTTTTGATGTTAATGTCGCTAATAGGGTCCATAACAATGCCGAGCTTAATCATGTGTTTATCCTTAATAATATCCAAGATGATATCGGTTTGGGTTAACCAATATCGCCAAATTTAACTTGTAATGCAGTAATAGCAGTCAATGATGCGGTTTCTGTACGCAGCACTCTTGGCCCCAATAAAATATCGGTAAAATGCTCAGTTTCGGTCATGGCAATTTCTTCGTCAGATAAGCCGCCTTCTGGGCCAATTAATAATCTTACTTTGTGGTGTTGATCGGTTAACTGTAAGCCATTAATGCCGTGTGAAGCTCTTGGGTGTAAATTCAGTTTTAAGGCTTCGGTAGATTCTTCACACCATTGCGCCAATGTCATTGCAGGGCGAACAACCGGTACGATACTGCGGCCAGATTGTTCACAAGCACTGACGACAATTTTTTGCCATTGTTGTTGTTTTTTCTCTAAGCGATCACCATTAAGTTTGACACCACAACGATCTGAAAATAAGGGTGTAATCCTTGTTACGCCTAGCTCAACCGATTTTTGGATCGTAAATTCCATTCGGTCACCACGAGAAATTACCTGACCTAAGTGCAAGTCTAATGTTGATTCGTTGTTGTTAGCTTGACAACTTAAGACGTTGACAGTGATGGATTTTTTACTTATTTCAATAATTTCAGCTAAGTAATCATTACCATCACCGTTAAACAAGCTGATGTGGTCCCCCATACCCATTCGCAATACTCGGCCGATATGGGCGACACCATCCTCATCTAATTGAAGCGTTTGCCCTTGTTGTAAATTGTCTAGGGGCTGAAAAATGCGTGGGACTCTCATCAGTGTTGACCTTATTTAACCAATTGTTCAAGGGGGAGCTTGATCGTCAATTAACGAACTAAGCCGTTATTTTGGCATTGTTTGAATACAAAATCATTATGATTACCTTGGTTAGCAGCGATTAAGGTATCACGTTGGCATTCCGTGGCGCTGATTGGTTGCATTTTGTTCCATGCGTTAAACAACTTTTGTTGGCTATTACTGATTTGCAGACCATAGGTTTGTTGCATATAAAGGTAAGTTCGAGCGATAGGCCCTCTTGCTTGTTTGGGGGGTTGTGCTTTGCGGCCTTTAAAGTCGATAATCATTTTACACTGCCCGTATTGATCCGCTTTTCCGCCCCAATCACTAAAACGAAAATTGCTGCGATCACCGTTCACCTCACCTACAGCAGGAACAAGATTGTGTAAATCGGCTGCCATTTTTTTAAATGCAGCATTATTTTTATTGCAGTTTTTTCGACCACCGTCTTGCCAGCATTGCAGTTGATGACCAAATTCCCATGCGGGAACCACATGCTCCCATTCGATACGGTTGGCTCTAATGATTTGTTTTCTAACTTTATAACCACAGCTAGCATGATCCGCTTGCCATAATTTTCCTGCGATGGCGATATCGCAGCCGCAATAGAAGGTGCTGAGTGGTAAGTGTTGTTGGTAAATCTTTTTAGCCATTTTTTTGGCTTGACCGAAACTGCTGGAATGTTCTGCCGCGATAAGTGTGGATGAAAAAATGCCGCACAGAAGCGACACCCAAAAGAACCAAGAGAGTGTGGATGATAAGCGCAAAATAAACCCTAAAATTAACAAAAAACATCATTACAGTGCAGGCTTAGCCTGTCATTTTGGCTGATGTTAATCCATCGCATGCGATGACGCAATTGATAATGTTAGGTGCTAAAAGGGGTTAATGTTTGTTGGCAACGGCGACAGCGATATTGAGTCTGGCCTCGCACAATTCTGTTGTGACGTCTTATGGTTAATTGCACACTGCCACAACCGCAAAAATATTCAAATTGTTGACCACTGACGGACTGGATATTGAGTTGGTGAGTGGTCTTTGGCGTAATACTAAATGTTGTCATCATGACGCTTTGCCATTCTTTACCGTGAGGTTTTACTTTACCAAATAGATGGAAACACACCAAATGGCTAATTTCATGTGGTACCACTTCGTTAATAAAAATATTTGGATTTTCAGTTAGTAAAACAGGATTGAAGCGCAGTTTATTGGTTTGTAAATGCGCCGTCCCCGCGCTTTTTCCGCGTAAGCTAAAATGTACGCTCGGACGAGGAAATTGACGTTTGAAATATTGCTCTGCTAATTGGTAGTCTGCTTCGACTTTGGCCAATATCTGCTGTTGTAACGGATCGCTAACGGCAGTGTTTGGCGATTGGTGGGTTCGAGGCCCTACTGATAACGAAGACCCCTTTGTATGGATGTCTTGCGTTAGCGCTTGGTGCGCGCGCTGGGTGAGATTGAAGATATTTTTAAACATGATGAAATGCTTCACTTACCTACACGAATATTCAATGAGAGACTCAAGCAAGCAAAGCATAGACATTTTATATTAGTCTTTTGACATTACAGAGTGCTCGCCGCTGCGGCTATCATGGCACGAATTTGCTCGACGATGTCTGACTCTACTTGTGAGTCGTAGCCTTTAATACGTGGAGTATGAATGTGTCCTACGGGTAAGTTCAAGTTAAATTGGTCTCGAAGTAAAATACTGCGATAGGAAATTTCATTAGATAAATAGCCCCCACCAGAACCTTCAACTGAAATTTCATTTTGTAATTCAGCCAGTGATGATGCCTTAAATTGCCCCCTAGATAAGGTGTTAATTTGATGATTGTCATTGACGCTCCAATGACCTTTAACCGCTGCCATTGCTTCAACGGGCAGAGAAAATTGCACAAACTCAGGGCCATTTAATTTTCCATCGGAAGAAGTGCCACCGTTAAATAACGGCGCTTTAGGATTGCTGTGACTGGCGCCGGTTAATACATTTAAATTGTCTGGTGCCTCTGCACTGCGGTTACGTCCAGGAAAACGTTCGATATCGAAATTTTCCCGGCCCATGCTAATGGTAAAGACCATGTCGACACTGTTTTCACGATAAAAGGGCGTGAGTAACGATTCGATAATACCATTGTCGAAATCGCTAAATCTCACAGGGATCATCACGGTTTCTATCTGTGCTTTTTTACCATTAATCTCAAAACGATAGCCATCAAATGCTAAAGCCGCTAAGCCTGATGGATTACTTTGGCCAATATTTCTATCAAGAAAAAAGGGATCGAAACCGGTCACTAAAATATTAATTTGGGTATCGGGTAAAAATTCAATATCGCTAAAACCGCGAGACGATTTCTCAACCGCTTTGACCAAAATATCACGTTGCCAGTCGGCAACATTAAATCCGACTCTTTCTTGCTTTAGAACGTTACGCATACTTAGACGGCTCCAGTACAACGAGCGATCGTCACTGTGCCCCGATTGTACATCGCGTACGGCTTGCTGCCATAACCTGTGTCCTTGATGCGCCGCCATTTCGGTAACGGCTAACTCATCATTGGATTGGGCTAACTTGACCTCTAAAGTATCACTGATAGCTTGATAACGATTAACCACCTGCGGCATTGTTTGCCCAGCCTTTGATACACGCATCTCTTCAATGTTTTTTTGGAGTTGTCCTGCATTAACTGCATTCGATAGCGTGGCTAATACCAATGAACTTAACATTATAAAAGCGCTGTGTTTAATCATGATGGTTCCTTTAGGGCCCTAGATATCCATATTGGGGTTATGTTTAACGATGTTACTGCCCGCTAGGCTAGGTAACGGTTATTCTAAGTGACAGTTATAACACAGTTGTTTCGGCTATTTAATAGCACTTTGAATACTTGTACACGTGTAGTTCATTTTTGAGTGGTGGATTTATGTTGATAATTTGTTTGGCCGTTAAACTTTACCGTGAGGTTAATTATCTTGATTACAGCGTGGGATTAGCTTGTGCTGTTTCCGAGCGAATGAGTTTGAGTATGAGCTTTAATCAACGGTTTTACAGTAAAGCTAAACAAAGACCAGAAGGTGGAGAGTGGCGGGAAATTCCTCGAACTGACACCAATACCGCGAATTTGGGTATTGGCGCTACCTTAGCCTTGTCACCTAATTTATCCATGGTGACCTCAATAGGCTCCGGGTTAACTGAAGACTCCCCAGATTATCAAATTAGCGTGCGATTGCCTTATCGTTTTTAATTTAGTAAAAGGAATTGGCATTCTTTATCAGTCAATCGGTATCACCTCAAGCGGCCTATTTTAAGCCGTTTGAGGTGATATACCCAAACGATTTCGAAATGCAGGATTGAGCATGTCCAGAAGTGGCAGCGTTCAAGGTGCTAGGAATAGGGCTCCTACGGCTGCTAGAGCGACCTTAGGTCTGCTAGGCTCTAACAATAGGGGGCCTGCTGCTAGATCCTAGGACCTAAAACCTAGCACCTAGAAGGAGCGAAGCACCGCCCTCTGGCGAGCTTGCGAGTTCCTAGAACCTATAAGTCGCGAAGCGACGTTCTCGGTAAGGTGTCACCATTATCTTATATCACGGCCTGGTTCAGTTATCCTACGGGAGCGCTGAAACGAGTATGCTGAAATGGCTTAGTGTATACCCTTAACTCATCATTGAATGCAATGATTCTTGGCTGGTATAACGTTTGGTGAAAAAGTCTAAAAAAGCACTAATGTTGCTGGCTAATTGGCGCCGACTTGAATAAACCCCATAAACTTTAAAGGTTTCCATTGGCCATTCTTGTAAAATAGGCACTAAGCTCCCCGTTGCGAGTTCTTGCTTGCAGCTCGTGTTAGATAGCATGGCAATGCCATAATTATCCAACGCTAAGCGTTTTACCATACTGGCGCTGTTGACTCGTACTTTTCGTTTAAAGGTCGCCATTATTTTACGATTGCCTTTTCCTAATGGCCAAATGGGGGCCGATAAGGTGGTGCCAAGTAAAATACCGTTGTGCTGGGTTAACTCTTGCGGTGTAGCAGGGCTACTGAATTCTTTTATATAACCAGGGCTAGCGACCAGAATAGGTTGGCGTTCAAATAACAATCGAGCAACAAGATCTGACGACTGTAATGGACCATATTTAATGGCAATATCGTAACCTTCACCCACAAGACCGACATCACTGTCAGTAAATTGAATATCCAGTTCTATATTGGGGTAAAGACGCATAAAACTTGAGCATAAATGGCCAATGACATCTTGTGAAAATGACACCGGAATTGCTATCCGTAACGATCCAGAAATATCATTATGGGTGTTTTCAATAGTGGCTTTGGCGGCTTCAATTTCATTGCTAATGGAATCACAGTGTTGAAAAAATAACGCGCCAACTTGGGTCAGACTTAAATTTCGGGTGTCTCTTTGGAGTAGTCGCACTCCGAGTTGTTCTTCTAATTGAGCAACTTTTCGACTAATGGTTGATTTAGGTTGTCCGATCTCTCGGGCTGCTTGAGAGAATCCTTTTGCTCTAACAACGGCTGCAAACAGCATCATACCGTTCAAATCGGGCATTCAAACCTCACTGTCTCAATTATGGAACAAAGCGTCCAAGCTAGTTTATATGGTAATTTACCCATTAACAAAGTTATATTTACGAGCTAAAAAAAATTTTCAGAGGCTATATAAGCAGAGGATCTAAGGATGACCAGCAAAAAGCAGCCCGCTAACAAGACTCAAGCACTATCGGCTGACCCACTTTTCTTACAAGCAGAACACTTGGCTAAAGATTTTTCATTATTTCCTGCTCATAACAAGCAGAGTGTATCTCAAGAAGTAAAAGGATTATTAACTGAAGATGCAATTCAATCAAACTTAAAAAGTTTGGCATCTTTAGATGTTGATGGTTATGTCAATAAAGTTATTCAACCCACTTTGGATAAAAACCGCCCTGGCGCGAAGCGTATGATCGCGGACTTAAAAGGCAAGATTATTGCTGAAAGTCATATTGGACCGTTTTATCGTGCTGAAGTGGAATTAAACTTTGGCACTCGTACTCGTCGTATCGGTTTTATTGCCCAAGAGCGCACGACCGCAAACGGTGCGTGGATGCCAGAACATCATCTTGCAGCATGTAAGGCGATCCGTCATTTTGCAGAATTGTCGATGCCAATAGTATATTTAATTGATACTCCTGGTGCCGATGCTGGTGAAGTTGCTAACAGCCAAAATCAAGCTCATACCATTTCGAAAGCCATCGCTGAAAGTGCTAACGTTGGTGTACCGACAGTCGGTATTGTGATTGGAGCGGGCTATTCAGGTGGTGCGATTCCATTAGCTGCAGCCAATATTTTATTATCTGTACGCGACGGTATTTTTAATACTATCCAGCCGCAAGGCTTACAAAGCATTGCGCGTAAGTACAACTTGTCATGGCAAGAATGTGCTAAGTCTGTCGGGGTATCGCCAGAAGAGCTTTATACCGCGGGCTGTATTGACGGTATTATCGATTTTACGCCATCAGATAAAGATGAGCGTCAGCATAATTTCCGTCGCGCGATTATCAGTGCTATTGAAGCCGTTGAACGTGCTGCGATGGATTTTGTACGCGAGTCTGCTGATTTAAAAGAACATTATGGTCGCAGTTTACAGCGTTTCTTAGCACCGTCGGCTAATTTACTTACGCTTGAAAATAATACCCGCTTGTCTGTCGCCAATAACCCGACTATGTACCACAATATTTTTGGTAGTGCATATCGATATCTGCGTTATTTGACGTTACGTAGCCGTATTCATTCAATCTCACAAGAACAGTATGGTCGCTTGTCAAAAGTGAGCGTGCCAGAAGGTGATTTGTTAGCGCGTATTAAGCAAGAACAGGAACGCGTGTTCCAAGCGTGGTTAACCAACCCTGACAAGTTAGTTTACGATGAAGAACTGAATAAACTATGGGGTACGTTTAGCGCTAAACGTAAAGATATTTCTGCCGAACGTAACGTGATTACACGTTTTATTTTGGGTGAACCAAAAGAGAACTACAAAAAAGCACGTAAAGCACTGTTATTTAATATTGGTTGGTCGTTATACCATCGTTGGAAAAGTAACGCTGCTAACAATTTCAACGGTTTAATTAAGCATTTAGAGTCATTGCCTAAGTCTACAACACAAGCTCCATGGCCTGAACTTAGTCAGCTTACTGTGCTGGACATTGTCGTTAATGACGAATTACGTGAAGACTTTATTTGGCAGTGTCATAACGTGCTTATCTTCAATGCACTTTATGACAATGTGGTCGGCAGTTTGGCGTCAATTTCCAAAGAAGCCATGATGTCAAAAAGTTTGTCTCGTGAATCAGTGGACAAGTTACTCCACAAATCGATTGATAATGCATTATCTAATAGTGATAACGCTAACGACAAGAGCAAGTTCTATAAGTGGTTAAAATACTTTATGGATCAATCGAATCGTGCTGAATTGTTAACGCGTGTAGAGCAATGGAAGAGTGTCGGTTTCCCACAACTAAACGATTCGCTTTTCGTTATCTTAACTTATTTCTTCGAGCGCTTATTACCAGAGTACTTTGATAGTGAAGACGAGCACGATAAATACACGGGGACGATTAACCCTGTACGTATTGGTCGTCGTAAGGATTTTTGGAACCGTTTAACCATGGGTTACCAAGACTTACTTATCCAAAAAGTACTTCGTGAAGAGAAAAAGCAAGGCAAGATGGGCTGGGAAAATATTATCAAACAGTTCTTTACTCAGTTTGATGAAATTGATGCCGATAAAATGTCAGCTAACTTGCTTAATTTCCCCGGTTTCCGGTTATCGATTGAAGATGCTATTGATAGAAAGATCCGCCCTTGTGGTTTAATTACCGGTCTGGCTGATTTTAAAAATAACGGCAGTAAGTTACGTGTAGGTGTTGCGGTTTCAAATACGGCATTCCAAGCGGGTGCATTTGATATGGCCAGTGCTGAAAAATTCAGTTCACTATTAATTGAATGTGCGAAACGTAAATTACCGGTCATTTGTTTTATCAGCTCTGGTGGCATGCAAACGAAAGAAGGTGCTGCGGCATTGTTCTCTATGGCGGTAGTGAATGACCGTATTACGCGCTTTATTCGTGATAACGAATTACCGGTATTGATGTTTGGTTTTGGTGATTGTACAGGTGGTGCTCAAGCCAGTTTTGTCACCCATCCTTTAGTGCAGACGTACTATTTATCTGGTACCAATATGCCGTTTGCTGGTCAAATGGTGGTACCTGCGTACTTACCATCAACGGCAACATTGTCGAACTATTTATCTAAAGTGCCAGGTGCAATGACGGGGTTAGTCCATAATCCATTTAGTGATACCTTAGACACTCAGTTGTATGGTATTGATCCACTCATGCCATTACCGACGATGAAAATAGACGAAGTGATCAGCAAAGCATTGTCTACCTTAGTGCCTGAAGTGATTGAGTTAGAAAAAGTCATTGAACAAGACGATCCTCGTGCATTGATGAAGCCTATTAATAAAGTGCTGGTGCATGCGCGTGGTTGTACGGCCGTTAAATTAATCCGTAAAGCACACGACAACAACATTAATGTGGTGTTGGTGGCCTCAGATCCGGACATGACATCTGTTCCAGCAGATATGCTTAAAGACACTGATAAGCTTGTATGTATTGGCGGTAATACCTCAGATGAAAGTTACTTAAATGCTTACTCAGTATTAAAAGTTGCTGAGTATGAAAATGTTGACGCGTTGCACCCAGGTATTGGCTTCTTATCAGAAAGTCCACAGTTTGCGGCGTTATGTGTCAACAATGGGGTTAACTTTGTCGGTCCTAGCGTGCATTCAATGACCACTATGGGTAACAAGTCTAACGCTATTCATACTTCGCAAGCGCAAAATGTCCCCGTTGTGCCAGGTAGTCATGGTATTTTGAGTAACGCAGAACAAGCGGTCAACGTAGCGTCTGAAATTGGTTATCCAGTGCTGTTAAAAGCGGTCCAAGGTGGAGGCGGTAAAGGTATTCAGGTCGTTAAACGTCCTGAGGACATGATTGGTTTCTTCCAGAAAACCGCGACGGAAGCCGCTGCTGCGTTTGGTAATGGTGACTTGTATTTAGAAAAATATGTTACCTCATTGCGCCACATTGAAGTCCAGCTACTGCGTGATCAGTTTGGTAATAGCAAAGTATTAGGTATTCGTGACTGTTCAGTACAACGTAACAACCAAAAAGTGATTGAAGAATCAGGATCAACCATGTTGCCTGAGGAGCTGAAACAACGCGTGATGGAATACACTCGTGCGTTAGGTGATGCTACCGATTACATGGGCGCTGGTACTGTTGAGTTTATCTATAACTTAGATGCAAACGAAGTGTACTTTATGGAGATGAATACTCGTCTTCAAGTTGAGCATCCGGTGACGGAAGCGACATCGGGTATTGATATTGTTAGCGCGCAGTTTGATATTGCTGCGGGTCGTTCAATTGAAAAACTACAGCCAGTTGACCAAGGTTACGCTATGGAAGTGCGTGTGACGGCGGAAAAAGCGGCACTCGATAGCCATGGTATTCTTCAGCTTATTCCTAATCCAGGTAACATCACTGAATGTGTATTGCCTGAGCGTGATGATGTTGAAATTATTTCGATTGCAGCAGCTGGCAAAGAAGTATCGCCATACTATGATAGCTTAATCGCACAGATCATTATCCGAGGTACTGACCGTGCTGATGTGGTGGCTAAGATGTATGCGTATCTTGATAGCGTAGTGATTAAAGGGATTGCGACTAACATTCCATTGCTGAAGCTTATCCTTAAAGATCCCACCTTCAATGAAGGGGTGTATGACACTAACTACTTGCCACGTTTAATGGCAGAGTTGGACATTCCAGCACTGATTGCTGAAATGGAAGCGGCTGCAGAAGCGATTAAGGTTGATTCTGAATCATTACGTGTTGGCGAAAGCAACGAATTGAAAGTATTGGCACAAGGTGCGGGAATTTTCTATACCTCCCCAGCACCTGGTGAAGCAGACTTTGTTAAAGAAGGTGACATTGTCACGGTTGAGCAAACATTGGCATTGATGGAAGCAATGAAAATGTTCTCTCAATTGACCCTAGCGGGCTTTAATCGTCAAACGGGTGTGTTATATCCTGAAGATCAAAAGTATCGCATTGAACGTATTCTGAATAGCAATGGCCAGCAAGTTTCACAAGGTGATCTCCTGTTTGTGATATCGCCTATCGAAGCGTAATACGTACGATTGATTGTTGAGTAAAATACCCGCTATTTAGCGGGTATTTTTTTGTCATACTTTTGTATGTTGTATTACACTAAATAGCATATTCACTTTCCTGTTCAACTATATTGTTGAGCCATAATTGTTGGATCATACTATTGAGAAGATTGAGCTGGCTTGAGTTCTCTAGCGTATTATTGGTAACGCTGTTGATATTCATTAATTTGATTAACACTAAGCATGCCAGTGCTTCGGTGCCCGAGAGCCAGTCTTTTACCAACTCAAAAAACCGTAATATCATCCGCTATTGTGTTGATCCAGATTGGTTACCTTATGAAGCCATTATCGATGGCCGTCATACTGGTATTTCATCTGATTATTTAGCATTATTAACAGATTATACCGATTTCACTTTTGTGTTAGTGCCTACCTCGTCTTGGCGACAGAGTTTAGAATTACTTAAAAAAGGTGCATGCGAGTTAACCCCCATTTTAAATCAAACACCCAAACGCGACGCATATCTCTCTTTTAGCGATATTTTTTTTAAATCGCCAAATGTCTTGGTGTCATTAAAATCCCAACCTTTTTTACAAGGATTTGAAAATATTGGTGATCGCTTATTGGCTATACCCAAAGATTATCGTCTAGTGGAATATATCCAACGATTTTACCCCACTATCAACACCATATTGACTGATAATGAGCGACAAGGATTGGAGAGAGTTGCTAACGGTGAGGCGGATGTTTTTGTAGGATCGATGTTTTCTGTTAACGCCTATATTCAACAACACGAGTTAACCTCGCTAAAAATAGCGGGCTGGGGTGGTCCTGAAGATGAGTTACGCATTGGCGTTACTCATGCAAAGCAAGATTTGCTGCCACGAATTAACGCTGGACTGGCAAAAATTTCCCAAGCTGAGCATATTTCAATTTATAAGAAATGGCATAATATTACTGTTATTGAAGACATTGATTACAGCCTAGTGATCCAAGTGGTGACTGCTCTGGGGATGTTTATTTTATTTCTACTTTACCGAACCATGTGTGTCAGCAAGTACAATGTTCATTTAGAAGTAAACAACAAGCAATTACAAAAATTACAATTAGAACTTGAGGAAAAAAATAGTGATCTCGATTTTTTGGCTCAACATGATCCACTGACAAAATTGTATAATCGTCAATATTTTAACCAAACTTTTTTAGAGGATGCGAGGCAACCTCAGGAAAAAACACCTCAGAACAACAATATCAGTTTGATCATCATGGATATCGATTTTTTTAAAGCGATAAATGACATGCATGGACATGCTATCGGCGACAAAATTTTGGTTCAAGTAGCACAAGTGCTACAAGCTTCAGTAAGAGAACTTGATGTTGTGGCAAGGTGGGGCGGTGAAGAGTTTGTGGTCGTTTGTCAGCATGTACAGTTGCACGATGCCGCAGAGCTTTGCCAACGAATTACCGATGAGCTTACTTATTTTCATTTTTATAACAATATTAACGTGACCTGCAGTTTCGGGATTGCCTTGCTGGGTGATAATGAACCGATCCAAGCTTGCTTTGAACGAGCCGATGCGGCGTTATTCAAAGCGAAGCAGTCTGGACGTAATCAATATTGTAGTGCCTAGATAAAAATACCCTATTGATTGATGTTTGTGGCCTTAGCGAAACTCATTTTATGGGTTAATAAATACTTATTTGTTGTCGTGGTATGTTCATTGTCAGCATAATATTGGCCTAAAAATGTCGATTTACCCATTTAGGCTACAATTTTACATTTTTAGTTGAAATTACTGAGGCGATTAAAAAATAAACTATTATTTTTTAATCGTTTGTTTTATATCTTATTACTGGCATTTATTGAGTTTTTTTTTGCTAAAAACAAATAAATATTGCACCAGCTATTTGCGCCCAGCAAGGTTCCAATTTACAATATGCGCCTTAATAACCTGATGTGCGGTGTGTAGGTCCTTTTTCGCATGCTCCGTCTACTTCTTAAACTAATCATTAAAGTTGAATCATGACCGAATTATCCAAATACAGAAACATTGGTATCTTCGCTCACGTTGACGCGGGTAAAACCACGACCACCGAGCGTATCCTTAAGCTAACCGGTAAGATCCATAAGATCGGTGAAGTACATGATGGTGAATCAACCACAGACTTCATGGAACAGGAAGCTGAGCGCGGTATCACCATTCAGTCAGCAGCAGTAAGCTGTTTCTGGAAAGACCACCGTTTTAATGTTATCGACACTCCAGGCCACGTTGACTTCACTGTTGAAGTTTATCGTTCGCTAAAAGTGCTTGACGGCGGTATCGGTGTATTCTGTGGTTCAGGCGGTGTTGAGCCTCAGTCAGAAACAAACTGGCGTTATGCTAACGATTCTGAAGTTGCGCGTATCATCTTCGTAAACAAGTTAGACCGTATGGGTGCTGACTTCTTACGTGTTGTTAAGCAAACTAAAGACGTATTAGCGGCTAACCCATTGGTTATGGTTTTACCAATCGGTATTGAAGACGAATTCATTGGTGTTGTTGACCTACTGACTCGTGAAGCTCACGTTTGGGATGAATCTGGTTTACCAGAAAACTACGAAATTCAACCTGTTCCAGCTGATATGGTTGACCTAGTTGAAGAATACCGTGAAATGTTAATCGAAACAGCTCTTGAGCAGGATGATGCTCTATTAGAAGCTTACATGGATGGTGTTCAACCATCTATTGAAGACGTTAAGCGCTGTATCCGTGCGGGTACTCGTACAATGTCTGTGTTCCCAACATACTGTGGTAGCGCATTCAAAAACAAAGGTATGCAGTTATTATTAGATGCAGTTATTGATTATCTTCCTGATCCAGTTGAAGTTGATCCACAGCCTCTAACTGACGAAGACGGTAACGAAAATGGTGAGTTCGCCATTGTTGATGTTGATGCGCCATTTAAAGCATTAGCGTTCAAGATTATGGATGACCGTTTTGGTGCATTAACCTTCGTACGTATCTACTCTGGCCGAATCAAGAAGGGTGACAACATCCTTAACTCGTTTACTGGTAAAACAGAACGTGTTGGCCGTATGGTTGAGATGCAAGCCGATGAGCGTAACGAATTAGATTCAGCTCAAGCGGGTGACATTATCGCTATTGTTGGTATGAAGAACGTACAAACGGGTCACACGTTATGTGATCCTAAGCACCCTTGTACGCTTGAAGCCATGGTATTCCCTGAGCCTGTTATTTCTATCTCTGTAACGCCAAAAGATAAAGGCGGTTCTGAGAAAATGGGTATCGCTATTGGTAAAATGATTGCAGAAGATCCATCTTTCCGTGTTGAAACTGACATTGATTCTGGTGAAACTATCCTTAAAGGTATGGGTGAACTTCACTTAGACATTAAGGTTGATATTCTTAGACGTACTTACGGTGTAGACCTAATTGTAGGCGAGCCTCAAGTTGCTTACCGTGAAACTATTACTCGTGAAATCGAAGATAGCTACACGCACAAGAAACAGTCTGGTGGTTCTGGTCAGTTTGGTAAAATTGATTACGTTATTCGCCCTGGCGAGCAAAACACTGGCTTCACGTTCACCTCTAAAGTTGTTGGTGGTAACGTACCTAAAGAATTCTGGCCTGCTGTTGAGAAAGGTTTCAAAAGCATGATGAATACAGGTACTATCGCTGGTTTCCCTGTGTTAGACGTTGAACTTGAACTTCAAGATGGTGCTTTCCACGCAGTTGACTCGTCAGCTATCGCGTTTGAAATCGCCGCTAAAGGCGCATTCCGTCAATCTATGCCTAAAGCGGGTGCACAACTTCTTGAGCCTATCATGAATGTTGACGTATTCAGCCCAGAGGACAACGTTGGTGACGTTATTGGTGACCTTAACCGTCGTCGCGGTATGATCAAAGATCAAAATGCTGGTGTTACAGGTGTTCGTATTAAAGCTGACGTACCGTTATCAGAAATGTTCGGTTATATTGGTTCATTACGGACAATGACTTCTGGTCGTGGTCAATTCTCTATGGAATTTGCTCATTACGCACCATGTCCAAACAGCGTTTCTGAGAAAGTTGTTGCTCAAGTTAAAGAGCGTAAGGCTGCTGAAACTAAGAAGTAATTCTCGTTTCAATTGACTAAAAAAAACCGTTGCCTAGGCAGCGGTTTTTTTATGTTTTTTTTATGCCCTTGCTACGATATAAAAACAGTTATGATATAAGAGTAGATGTTATTCATAACTGTTTCTGCTGAGCGCTAATAGCGCTTTTGCTGGCGGGGTTAAGGGTAAGTTTTCTCGCCATATTAATGCGAGATCCCAAGTCATTGCGGGATGCATCGGTTTAAATACCAGTCTGCTATTACTTAATCGTTGGCAAATGGGTTCGGGTAAAATCGCGACGCCCAAGTTTGCTTCAACCATCGCGGCTAAAAAATCCCATTGACCCGTTCTAAAGGCTATATTGAGTTGCACCCCAGCTTCACGGCTTAAACGGTTAATTAACTTTGCTAATGAAAAATCTTCGTTATAAAGAATGAATGGATAAGATTCAAAGTCTTGCCAGCGTATCTCCGCTTTATCTGTGAGTGGATGTCCTTCGGGTAAGCATGCAAGTAAGGGATATTTAGTCAGTGGTTGATTCGATAACTCTGTTTTATGGGTTGTCGGCAGTGCGGTAAACGCAATATCTAGACTGTTGTTCAATAGTGCTTGTTCGCAACCAAAGCCGCCATACTCGTACATCTGTATTTCAATCCCCGGATATTGCTGCCGATAATTGGTCAACAAGCTGGTAATTAAACTGCTCATCATAGGGCAGACGCCAAGCCGTAATAGTCCTGTTTTTAAGCCATTGAGGTTGTTAATATCTTCTTGAAGTCGATGCCAATGACCCAAAATTTCCTTAGCACTTTTTTCGAACAATTGCCCTGCTTGAGTTAGCTCAACCTTTTGATTGTTCCTAATCAGCAATTTCTCACCCATATTGTCTTCTAAACGCTGGATGATTTTTGTGAGTGTCGGTTGAGTCATAAAACATTTTTCTGCCGCCCGGGTAAAGTTTTCAGTTTCAACTAAGGTCAGAAAACTCTGCAAGTTCTTGATTGGAATGTTCATGCTTAAATGGAATCCATATTATGTTATTAATTCATTTTACGGATAAAGCATAAACGATTACTTTGAACTAGTTAACAAAACGGGGAATACCAATGAAATCAATTTCTAATTTATGGGTCGGTGCGTTGTGGCAAGCCGCCATGCCGCTTGAAAATGAAGCGCAAGCATTACCGGTTACGCAGATAGCTCGAACTGTGCCAGAAACGCCATTTCACAAAACATCAAAATAAAAAAACCAGCCTAGGCTGGTTTTTTTAGCTTTTTTGTGATGTTAGTTAACCATGTTAGCGGCCAATGCTGGATCGGTTAACCATGCCACTTCAACAGAAGTGGCATTGCTCAAGTCATCGCCCTGTCTGAGTTAGCTCAACCTTTTGATTGTTCCTAATCAGCAATTTCTCACCCAAATTGTTTTCTAAACGCTGGATAAGTTTTGTGAGTGTCGGGTGAGTCATAAAGCCTTTTTCTGCCGCCTGGGTAAAGTTTTCAGTTTTAACTAGCGTCATAAAGTTCTGTAAGCTACTGATTTAAAAGTTCATGCTGAAATGGAATCCATATTATAGTATTAATTCATTTTACGGATGAAGCATAAAAGATTACTTTGAACTCGTTAACTGACACGGAGAACAACCAATGAAATCAATTTCTAATTTATGGGTCGGTGCGTTGTGGCAAGCCGCCATGCCGCTTGAAAATGAAGCGCAAGCATTACCGGTTACGCAGACAGCTCGAACGGTGCCAGAAACGCCATTCCACAAAACATCAAAATAAAAAAACCAGCCTAGGCTGGTTTTTTTTAGCTTTTTTGTGATGCTGGTTAACCGTGTTAGCGGCCAATGCTGAATCAGTAACCATGCCACTTAACAGAAATGGCATTGCTCAAGTCATTGCCCTGCCTGAGCTAGCTCAACCTTTTGATTGTTCCAGATAAGCCATTACTCGCGGATATTATCTTTGAAATGCTGAATGATTTTGGTCGGTGTCGGTTGGGTTATAAAGCCTTTTTATGTCGCCCGTATAAAGTTTTCAGTTTCAACTAAAGTCAGAAAACTCTGCAAGTTCTTGATTGGAATGTTCATGCCTAAATAGAATCCACTCTATGATAATTATTCATTTTACCTATGAAGCATAAAAGATTACTTTGAACTCGTTAACAAAAATGAGGAATGGCAATGAAATCAACTTCAAGTTTATGGGTCGGCGCATTATGGCAAGCGGCGATGCCTGAGAAAGATGAGATCCAATCATATAATGTATCACAAACTGCAGCAGAACCGAGTGCGCAGTCTGTCCAGCACAAATCTCAAACAATAAAACCAGCTTAGGCTGGGTTTTTTTTAAGCATTTTTTGCTATGCGAGTTGACAGCATTATCTACACATTTTGAATAGATAAAAAAAGCCACTTCAATAGAAGTGGCTTTTTTAAATTGAAGCTAGAAGGACGTTATGCCCTCGTGGCTTACTTGGTTGTAAATGTGTTTTCCACTAGTTCCTGTTTATTGTTTGCTTGGGCAACATGACACTGTACACAGAAGTAGTTCATGCCATTTAATGTGCCTTTGTCATCGACTACGTGTGATTTTGCCACTGGCGTTGCTTTCATTCTTTTGGCTTTGTCCCAAGCATGGCATGTCAAACAGCCGTTTTTATCTGTGGTGATACGATAGCTGTCTTTATGAGGGATCAGCGGCGGTTGCTGGGCAAAGCTGCGTGGGATAGCTTTTCCTCGAGTAGGATAAGTTGCCATAGCATCGGCTGGCGAATTGTCGTTTATGGCGACGTTACCTGCACGAGACTCTACTTGAACAGGGGTGCTGTCTGCTAAAGCTTGCTGTCCAGAATAGGCGTTAAGGCTTAATAGTATAGCCGCGACGCTAAGTAGTTTTTTCATTTTCATCTCCGTTACATCCTAATGAATGTAGAAATTGAGCATCATAGCTGTCATGGCTGAATCACCCAATGACAGCAGCAGTGAATATAAAAGGCGTATTAAGCTTTAAATATTTTCACTGGACACTTCTTGAAGTCAGTTTCTTTTGATAAGGGATCCGTTGCATCTAACAGCAGCTTGTTCACTAATTGCTTGGCGTCGAAGAATGGCATGAATACCACGCCTCTTGGCGGCTTATTACGGCCTTTGGTTTCCACTCTGGTGTTGATTTCACCGCGCGGAGAGGCAACGGTAACTTCATCTCCTTGGGCTAAACCGCGCGCCTTAGCGTCTGCTGGATGCATAAAGACCTGAGCACTTGGCATGGCTTTATGCAGTTCCGGTACTCGAGCGGTCATTGACCCTGTATGCCAATGCTCTAGAACTCGCCCGGTGGACATCCACAGATCAAACTCTTCATTAGGCTCTTCTGCAGCGGGTTCATAAGGCAATGCAAATATAACGGCTTTACCATCTGGTTTACCGTAAAAATTGAAGCCTTCACCTTTTTTGACGTAGGGATCGCTACCTTCAACAAAGCGACGAGTGGTTTCTTTACCATTGACGACCGGCCAACGTAATCCTCGTGTTTGGTGATAAGTGTCAAAGTCGGCTAAATCGTGCGCATGTCCGCGGCCAAATTGAGCATATTCTTCGAAAATACCTTTCTGTAGATAAAAGCCAAAGTGTTCATTTTCATCGTTATAAGTACCTTTACAATCGCTTACTGGGAACTTATTGATTACGCCATTAGCAAATAGCACTTCATACAAGGTTTTATCGGCTAGCTCAGGTTGCTTAGCGATTAACTCTGCTGGCCAGACTTCACTAACTTTAAAGCGCTTAGAGAATTCAACCAGCTGCCATAAATCTGACTTAGACCCTTCAGGCGTTGGTACGAGCTGATGCCAAAAATGAGTGCGACGTTCCGCATTACCATATGAGCCTTCTTTTTCAACCCACATTGCGGTTGGCAGAATTAAGTCAGCAGCCATTGCGGTGATGGTCGGGTAGGGATCTGAGACCACAATGAAGTTTTCTGGGTTACGAAAACCAGGGTAAATTTCATCATTAATATTAGGGCCTGCCTGCATGTTATTTGTACACATGGTCCAATAACAGTTTAATTTACCATCTTTGAGCATGCGACTTTGCTGTACTGCATGGTACCCAGGTTTGGCGGGAATGGTACCCGCTGGGACTTGCCATAGTTTTTCAGTGATTTCACGATGTTTAGGATTTTTTACTACCATATCAGCAGGTAGACGATGCGAGAACGTCCCTACTTCACGGGCAGTACCACACGCTGATGGTTGACCTGTTAGTGAAAATGGACTGTTGCCTGGAGTGGCTATTTTTCCGGTTAATAAGTGAATGTTGTAGAGCATATTGTTGGCCCACACACCACGAGTATGTTGGTTAATACCCATGGTCCATAAGCTCATTATTTTAATGTCAGGATCGGCATAGGCTTTTGCCATAATTTCTAGATTTTCAACCGGAACGCCGCTCATTTCTGACGCGTATTCAGCTGTATAAGTACTGACAAATTTGGCATAGTCTTCAAAGCTAATGGGTGTAGAGCTCCCGTTACCTGAATTTTTGGCTTTCTTTTCCAACGGGTGTTCTGGGCGCAGGCCGTAACCAATGTCAGTGGTACCTAAAGCAAATTTAGTGTGTTTGCTGACAAAGTCTTTGTTCACTGCTTTGTTTTGAATAATGTAGTTGGCAATATAGTTTAAGATGACTAAGTCTGTCTGCGGCTTAAACACCATGGCATTGTCTGCTAAGTCAAAGCTGCGGTTTTCATAGGTAGAAAGCACATGTACGCGGGCATCTTTATGGCTTAATCGACGATCAGTTAGGCGCGCCCATAAGATGGGGTGCATTTCTGCCATGTTGGCGCCCCACAATACAAAGTGATCAGCCGCTTCTAAGTCATCATAGCAACCCATAGGTTCATCAATACCAAAGGTACGCATAAAGCCACCCACAGCAGATGCCATACAATGGCGTGCATTAGGGTCAATATTGTTGGTTAAAAAGCCCGCTTTGTGGAGCTTAGATGCCGCGTAGCCTTCCCAAATAGTCCATTGACCCGAACCAAACATGCCGACTGATGTAGGGCCTTTTTTGGCAATACTGGCTTTCCATTTTTCGGCCATCGTATCAAAAGCAACATCCCAACTTACAGGGGTAAAATCGCCTTCTTTATCATACTTACCATCTTTCATTCTGAGTAATGGCGAGGTTAATCTGTCCTTGCCATACATGATTTTGGATAAGAAATAACCTTTAATACAATTTAAGCCTTTGTTAACAGGGCTTTCTGGGTCACCTTGGGTGGCAACAATTTTACCATTTCGTGTTCCCACTAAAACGCTACAGCCTACACCGCAAAAGCGACATGGGGCTTTATCCCATTTTATTTCACTTTTACCTTCAGCTGCTTGAACGATATTAATTGGAATAGCGATACCCACGGCCGACGCTGCTGCGGCAGCGGCGTTGGCTTTTAAAAACTCGCGACGACTGATGCTCATGGTGTTCCTCACTCTTAGAATGTTGTTCTTGTTTCGTGATAGTCATTGGAGGTGACGTGATAGAGTGAGTCTAGACCTTACTAACGACATGGGTATACCTCCGAATGGGTATAGTGGTTAATAGTTGTGCAAGGTCACATTTTTCAGCGTGATGTAAATCTCATTTCTATAATTAGGGATATGCTGTTTTAGAGTTTGCTTGTAAAGCTTCTCATGCTTGAAATGCAGGGTTTTTAGGTGATGAAAGCTAATATATGCGAGGAGATAAAAAGGGAGTGGGTATATTATATGGCTTTACAGCAGTAAAGGTTATGCTCTTAATAGGTATTAAGCGACTAAAAGCCTAGATTCTAGGACGCTGCGTGGCTAGATCCTATAACATCTAGGTAGCAAGCGATATCGAGCGATGACATACGATAACAAGCGACGTCCAGGGATAACAAGCGATAACGAGCGATAACGAGCGATGTTCAGGGATAACAAGCGATGACATGCGATAACGAGCGATGTCCAGAGATAGCAAGCGATGACATACGATAACGAGCGATGTCCAGAGATAGCAAGCGATGACATACGATAACGAGCGATGTCTAGAGATAGCAAGTGATGACATACGATAACAAGCGAATAAACGAAAAAGCTGAAGCATAGAGCCTATAAAATCTTAGCAGCGAAGCGGTCTCTAGCAGCAAAGCGACACTAGAACCTAGTTGCTAGGACGCTGCGTGGCGTTAGCGATAACCAGTCAACTCCATATATCCCTTTCCTTGGTGACTGCCGGCAATGGTAATAGGGCCTTCCCAATATGAGGTCGACACTAACATGTCACTGTTAGGGTTGAGTGCTTGGGCGGTAATGTCTATTGCTTCACTCTTGATGCCAATACGCCACGCAATAGGATGATAGCCTAATGCTGTTTGTTGCCACTGAGTCGGTTCCATTGAGATATCATTGGGATTATCTTTACTGTTGATATTGCGACCACTGCCATCGGCAAACATTCTTCTGGCACTGTAAAAGTTATCCTTGTTAGTTTGTCCGCGCAGCCTAAACACCATCAGTGTTGAATCATCGTCTAAACGCAGTGAAAACCAGTCCCAGCCCTGTTGGGCTTTGGTTAAAAATTGTGAGCTCCATTCGCGGTCAAGCCAAGCTTTACCGCTGACTTTTTCGGTAACACCATGACGGGTAATTTGGCCTGTGACATCGATAAAGGGCTGGCTGTAGTAGTAAGACGCGACACTTTGGTCGGCACTTTTACTGCTATAACCTTGCTTGCCTTGTAATTGCAGAGGTTGTTGACTGTTTAGCTGTAATTGGTAGCTAAATTGATCATTGTTTACCTTGAGCGTGGCTGGGAATAGGTCGTTAGATTGACTCTGCCATTGCCAGTTTTGTAAATGCACTTGAAATGGTTGCGGTTCAACACCAGCAAGTTGAGGGTGAGCGCGCGACCATTTCTCGGCGATTAAATGTTCAGCTGCAGATGTGACTGCGGCGTGGGCCATATACAGCTGATCCGTTGCCCATGCAGGAGGACGATTCATTGATAACTCGGGGGATGGCAGCGCAGGTGATTGCGCAGTAGACGATGGTGTTTTTGGTGCCAGCGCGATACGGAACTGGGTCCATTGTACCCCTACGTCCTCGCCTTTAGTGGTGGTTAAATTGGCCGTTAAATACCACCATTCAATTTTAAAGCCATCATGGGCTAGATGATCCGCTGGAAACACTAAATTGTGATCGGGTAATACTTGTTGATATCCCGTACTTTGGCTTGCGGTCATATTGGCTATGGTGGATGACGTGTGCTCAGATGACGGGTCTGAACAGCCACTTATCAGTATCATTAAGCCGATCAGCAGTGTGCTAAGCTTGGCATATAAGGTGATCTGCTTGGCGTTATTCATAAGACTTCCTGCTGCAGGCTTGATATCAATGGTTTGCGGGTTTGCCAATACAAAGGCAGGCACACGGCAATGACGCTGCTGGCTAGTGCAATCAGCACTACTTGAGCATAAGCTTGCCAATCCCATACCATGGCTATCGTCCAACCAAAGGCTTGTAGGGTCACTTTATTGATCAACAAATAGCCCAATAGTGCACCTGTGGGCATGGCTAATAAACAGGTTAAAAATACAATGATCAGCATTTGGGATAACACCATTACCCGCAGTTGCTGGCGGTTGACACCTAAAGCGTATAAGCGGGCTAATGGCGCCAGCCGTGCTTGAGTTAACATGATGCACGCGCTAAACAAACCAATAGCTGCGACCAGTAATGTGAGGCTATTCAACACCACAGTAATTGAAAAGGTACGCTTGAAAATCTCGATGGCTTGTGATTTTATGCCTTGCTGGCTATACATTTGAGCGGATGAAATCCCCAAGGTTTGAGTGAGTTGTTGCTGTATCTCGTTTAGCTCGCCAGCATAAATTATCGCTAAGCTGATAGGCTTGATAGGTAGCTTATTCGTTTGCCAAGTGAGGTGATGGATAATGGCTTCGCCCATGGGATTACCATAGTCATAATAAATGGCTCCCACTGTCATAGATGAGGCGGTTAAACGGTCAATTTGTACCTTACTGCCAAGTTGTAGGTTCAATTTAATGGCTAATGGTTCGCTTATCATTATGCTGTTGTTCGCGCCAAAATCTTGCCAGAATTGTGGTATTTGGCCTTTAAAAATAGTGGTGTTTTTGAGCGAGTATATATCACGGCTAATCAGCGAAATAGGAGTATTGGTCGATGTCGGCTCAATTTCTGCAGTAGGCGTCCTTGATGAGCTCAGAGCTGCAGAACTTATTATTGCTGAGGTTTTCCATTGCTGATAAACCCCGGTGACTTTGGGTTGTTGTTGTAAAAAACCCTCCAGTTTACTCATGTCGCTTGGATTAGGTATGATGTATAAATCGGCATGTAAACGGGCGTTTAACCATTGTTTTAAGGTGATTTCAAAGCTACCTACTAAGGTGTTCATAGAGATATTGGCACAAATAGCCAACAACATCGCCATCATAGCTAACGATAATGGAGCAATGATATCTTTAGTTTCAGCAACCCCATATTGCCATAGGCCTTTAGGAAATAAGGGCGTAATAAGAGTGAGCATGCTACCCAATAATTGGGGCAGTAATAAAGGAATCGCAATAGTGACGACACCGAGTAAAGCTAAACTATATCGGTAATTTTCAGTCAGATTAAATAGCAGATACGCGCCAAGTAACATGACGACACCAAGGTAGAATTGTTTACGATGTAAACGACGGTAGTGGCGCTCTTGTTTATGGGTGCCTTGGGCTAAAGGAGTGTTTATCAAGTTGGTTAACATGGGGATGCAGGCGCCCATTGCCGAAGCCAAGGTTAAGCCAAAAGCTTGTAAAAACCATGACCATTGCCATATTCCAGGCATTAATCGAGCGTCGTAAAGTTGTTCTAATGTCAGCGCAACCATGGGCTGCAGCCATTGTGAAAGTTGTAAACCAGTAATAAAGCCAATGATGCAGCCAATCAGTACCAATATGAGTAATTCGCACAAAAGCGCGATCATTAAGCTGAATTTATCAATACCTTGCTGCATTAATTGGACAAATAACTTTTGCCGTTTCATTAAGCTATAACGAACCCCGTTATAGGCAATAAATAACCCAACAACAAATGCTAACATGCTCATGGCATTTAAATTTAAATGAAAGCTCTCGGTCAAAGCGCCTAGTGCCTCACCTGTGTCTACTGTAGTGATATTGATTCGGTTGGTATCGATACCGGCGGCTAATAACGTTTGCTTAATAGATTGCTCAAACGAAGGAGGGTTATCGGGCGAAAGTACCTCAGTGGCCGTTGTCGTAGGAGCAAATACCGCGATATAACTTAATTTTCCCTGCATGTTCAGCAGGGGCTGCGCCAGAGACATATCCATTAATAAGGCGCTACCCAACCCCAATTTGTCGTCGACCTGTAGCACATTAAGCTTAATGTTATTAAGCGTGAAGTCGCCATTAGGGGCGATGCGCTTAGCTTGGCTTTGGCTCATCATAATGGTGGGCTGACCATTAAGCAGCTGGCTTAAATCGATGGTCGATGAGGTTAAACTGGCACTTGAGATTGTGGTGTTTTTTGCACTATGTGCTAGCGCTGACACCACATCGCTACCCGTGACTTGCCACAATTGGCCATCAGGGCTGGTCGCCAATCCTTCTATAATCGCTAGACTGTCTATTCCCGCTTGAGATAGGGCAAAATAAACCTGTTCATTGATATCACTGCTGCTGTTATTGCTCAGGTTAAAACTGGCCCGTTGGCTTAATAATTCGGTGGCGCTACTGTAGCTTTGTATGGCATTTTCGTTAGTTGCTTTGACGCCAATCAGTAAGGTGACGGCGAGTATAATACCGATTAAAATGGCGCTCGCTTGTATGGGTGAGTGCTTATAGTGGCGGTAAAAAACCTGTAAGCAGAGACGGACGTTAATTAGTGACATGGCAATCACTCATAAGCTAATGGGGTGATGTTGCGCAGATGCTCTATGCTACCACCGTGTAAATGAAGGTGAGTTTGCATAAAGTCAGCACATTGCTGGCTATGGGTCACCATCACCACGCAGGTATTAGCTTGCTTGGCCAGTGAGGTCAGTAGCGTCATGACTTGCAATCCGGCTTGTTGGTCTAAATTACCTGTGGGCTCGTCGGCAAGCAATAAAGG
Organism: Shewanella sp. S1-49-MNA-CIBAN-0167; assembly: GCF_040310145.1. Classification (NCBI taxonomy): domain Bacteria; kingdom Pseudomonadati; phylum Pseudomonadota; class Gammaproteobacteria; order Alteromonadales; family Shewanellaceae; genus Shewanella; species Shewanella sp. S1-49-MNA-CIBAN-0167. The sequence continues at coordinate 93,894 of NZ_JBEOPO010000005.1, forward strand.
CGGTTTATGGGCTAAGGCTCTGGCAATTGCGACACGTTGCTGTTGCCCACCGGATAAATTCTCTACCTTACGTTGAAGTAACGAACTTATGTCCAGTTGTTCGCAGAGCTCATCGCACCATGGCGTCCATTTTTGGCCATTCATTGCCAATGAAAAGATGATATTGTCACGCACATTAAGTGGCGTCAGTAAATTAAATTGCTGAAAGACGACCCCAAGATATTGACGGCGGTATTGACTCCATTGCTTATCTTTCCAGGGCGTTACCGATTGTTTCTGGCCATCGATATGAATGAATAATTCGCCGCTGTCGATAGTCTCAAAGCCGCCAATGATATTAAGTAAGGTACTTTTACCACTGCCACTAGGGCCCATAAGGGCAACGGTTTGCCCTTGGTATAACGTCAGATTGACTTGATTGAGCACAGAATGGAATGACTCGCCATCGCGAAACCCTTTATTAATATTTTCTAAGGTAACGAGAGGTTCCATAGTGACTCCATAACTGATGAATGTAATGAGTTATTTGGGTTTAATGAATTTATTTAATTCGTTAACAATATTAATCATATACCTAATATGAGTCAAATAGATCGCCTTGGCTATAAAAAAACAAAAAGCGAACCCAAGGTTCGCTTTTGTAGATGTATTTAGTCGGTTAATAATATGAGTTAATTAGGCATCTGCTAAAGAATACGGCAACTCGATAATAGATAGCTGTGAGCTTTCATCTCCAGCAAGACGAAGTTGAGCGTTGTTTTCGGTATCATTTGGTAGTACCGCTGTAAGCAGTACTTTATCGCCATATTGGACGCACTCAATAATATTACCGCCACGACGGAAACCGTCATCAAGCGCAATTTCTAACGTAGTGTCAGTGGTGATTTTTTGATTGCTGGTACCGGACAAAATATACAAAGCGCGTTTATTACCACCGCGGTATTTCATTCTAGCAATCGTTTCTTGGCCCATGTAACAGCCTTTAGTAAAGCTGATGCCATTAATGGCTTGTAAGTTACACATTTGTGCTACGTACTGGCCTGAATGAGCGGCATCAATGTTGGGATAACCGGCTTTAATTTCTAATGCTTGCCATGCACTGGCATCAAACAATGTTTGACCCGATTGGTTGATGATTATTTCGGCTGCGGCTGATTTAATAATGGCAATAAAACGATCTCCATCGCGAATGATTACGCCCTGATCTACAAAGTTAAGTGTTTGCGATACATCGCCAAAATGTTCAGTAGCAAAGGCTTGTGCCTCTGCTCCAGCTATGCCGATTATGTGGTAGTCATCACTGACATCAGCCAGTTCAGCTTTACTAAATACCGCGTATTTTTGTAAATGTGGTAAATCTAAACTCAAGGCACTTTTGGGCAGTAACATGAATAAGCTATCGCCCACAGCAAATGTTCGGAAACTGGCAAGCATTTTACCTTTAGGGTCGCAATGCGCGCCCCATTTCCACTCGTATGTACCAAGAGAGGTAATGTCTGTAGTGACTTGGCCTTGAATAAAGCTACGCCCTTGCTCTCCGGTGATTTCGATTAATCCCATATGAGCTAAACTTGATAACATTAATGCAGGAGATGTGGCGATGAAATCCCAATCTGGTTGGTTTACTGAAATAGTCATAACTATCCCTAAGCTGAGAATAAGACGGTATGCTTGGAGTGTAACGGAATAATACAATGCTCAACAGGGGGCAAGGTTTTAAAAGCCAATAAAAAAGCTACCTTTTGAGCAAGGTAGCTTTTCGAGTAAGCCAATTAACCTGAGTTAATCCATTGCGAAGCAAAAGTTAAAATAATACTCGCGCACGGATAGTGCCTTCGATTGACTTCAACTCAACTAATGCTTCTTCGGCTTGGTCTGAATCAACTTCCATTACCACATAACCAATTTGAGCAGTAGTCTGTAGGTATTGTGCGGCAATGTTAATGTGCTTCTCTGAAAACGCTTGGTTGATTTTGATCAACACACCAGGACGGTTATGGTGAATATGCAATAAGCGTGAAGTACCACTATGTTGAGATAATGACACTTCAGGGAAGTTCACTGCAGATAAGGTTGAGCCATTATCTGAGTATTTCACTAGCTTGCCAGCCACTTCAACCCCGATATTTTCTTGTGCTTCTGCAGTACTGCCGCCAATGTGTGGCGTGAGCAATACGTTGTCTAAACCTCGAAGTGGAGTGATGAATTCATCATCATTAGACTTAGGTTCAACCGGGAATACGTCAATTGCTGCGCCAGCAAGATGCTCAGATTTTAGCGCTTGGGCTAGGTCTTCAATATCAACCACGGTGCCGCGGGAGGCATTGATAAAGAAACTGCCTTGGCGCATTTTAGCAAATTCAGCCTTAGCGAACATGTCTTTGGTTTGTGGCGTTTCGGGTACATGCAGGCTGACAACATTGGCCTGAGCCAATAACTCATCCATAGAGCGAACTTGTGAGGCATTACCTAACGGTAATTTATCTTCAATATCAAAGAAAATCACTCTCATGCCTATGGTTTCAGCTAAAATACCTAGCTGAGTACCGATATGACCATAACCAACAACACCTAAGGTTTTACCACGGACTTCAACACTGCCATTGGCGCTTTTTAGCCAACCGCCGCGATGTGAAATCGCATTACGCTGCGGAATACCACGCATTAACATGATGATCTCACCAATCACCAATTCTGCAACACTACGCGTGTTGGAAAATGGCGCGTTGAAGACCGGAATACCCAATTGTTCAGCTGTCGATAAATCGACTTGATTAGTCCCAATACAGAAGCAACCAATAGCAGCTAGTTTTTCTGCATGATGTAATACTTCAGCTGTCAGTTGCGTGCGTGAGCGTAAACCAACAAAATGCGCATCTTTGATTGAAACCAGTAATGCAGCTTCGCCGAGTGAGGCTTTGTGATATTCAATATTGGTGTAACCTGAACGTTCTAGTACATCGACCGCAGTTTGGTGGACGCCCTCCAACAGCAGGATTTTAATCTTATCCTTGTCAAGCGAATGTTTCGCCATGATATGGGTACCCTCTTATCATTAAATGGTGCTTATGCTAATGCTTATACTAACAGTTATGATATAAATGCAGACTTCCGACGCAATACCAAAGTAGCACTTTTTTTAGGGCTTGTGGAGGGCTAGATGGCTGAAGGAATATTTTTAATTGAGAACAATATCGCAGAAGAGGAATTTTCGATGAAAAAAGGTGTGATATGGATAACAATTTATCTGTTGGTATTGTTGTGGTCGCTGATAAACCCTAAAGATATGTTTACTTGGTGGCTGGAAGCCATCCCTGCATTACTCGCATTACCGATATTGTTTTTTAGTCGTAAAAGCTTTCCGCTAACCCCGTTAGCTTATGGCCTTATTCTAGTGCATTGTTGTGTGTTATTTGTGGGAGCTCGTTACACCTATGCTGAAGTACCATTATTTGACTGGCTAGCTCAACTGATGGGCAGTGAGCGAAACAATTACGATAAAGTCGGCCATTTTGCCCAAGGTTTTATTCCGGTGATATTGGCGCGTGAAATTTTTATCCGTAAGCAGGTGATACAAATAGGTGCTTGGTGCCAGTTTTTAGCGGTATGTTTTGTGCTCGCATTTTCAGCTTTTTATGAATTAGTTGAATGGTGGGTCGCCATTGCTACTGGCGAAAATGCGGAGGCTTTTTTAGGCACTCAAGGGTATGTTTGGGATACTCAATCTGACATGTTTTTAGCATTAATTGGTGGCGTGTGTGGCGTATTGTTGCTTTCATCTCTTCATAACAAACAGATAGCGACCAAAATGGCGGTCAATAACCATTTGGTGTGACTGCGCAGGCTGGGCTTATCGTGGCATAAAAGGCATCATAAAATAGCTAAATTTGGCTGCTAGCCTGAGAATTAATTAATGGCTTTAAGCGAATGTAAAGTATGAGGCTTATCAGTCTTGAATTAGTGATAAAGTCTATGGCAAGTCAGTCAAACTTACTATTAATACTTTAGACTTACATAATAGCCATAATAACCAGCAAATTTTTACTATGCTTGCTGTATAGAAAGGTTTTTATCATAACAGTAGCTATTGAGAGTGACCGATTAACCACGATTATCTAATCTGTCGGTTAATCCATTTACAAGATAAGGCGATTAACTAATAACCAAATAAAATGTTCTAAATATAAAGAGATGAAAGTAAACTATCTGCTCTGCCTAGTTCTGAAGGCTAGTAAATGAGTTCCATTTACGTATAGTATATAACCTCAGGATGTGATCAAGGTATGTTGAGCAATAATGTACTTTTCAGGGAGAAGAGTGATGAGTTCGAATATCGATGAGTTGGTGTTCTTGCACCAAATCGCAGCACCTTGCCATTTAGCTATTTTGGCTGAATCTATCGGGTTAAAAACTCGCATTGTAAAACATGCGGCTGAGCTTGAGTTAGAAAAAAAATCCAATAACTTTTATCTTATTTCACAAAAGGGCGCAGCCTTAGACAGTAAAGGTATTCCGTTATTGGTGTCGCGTTTAGTCGAACATGTTCCGGTTGCTTTATATCAAGTTGAACGAGGTTCACTTGATCAAGAGTCTGCACTGCTCCAAGGCGTGCGTGGTTTATTGTACAGTGATCAACGCATGGATTTAATGCTAACGGGTTTGCGTAAAATGGTGGCTGACGAATTGTGGTACGACCGGCCATTGATCAGTAAAATCTTTAGACGTTTAGTTCAGCAGTTAGATACTCGTACTGAAATCCCTGCCGATACCGTTGCCATTCTCCAAAGGTTGACCAATCGAGAAAGAACTATTATTCAGCTTGTCTCTAGTGGCGCGCGTAATAAAGAAATTGCCCAGCGATTGTGTATTAGTGAACATACCGTTAAAGCCCATATCTCCTCTATTTTCCGTAAAACAGAGTCACGCAACCGAGTTGAGTTATTACGTTGGGCACAAACTTATCAAAGTCACTGGGAATTGGTGAGTTAACGTACTGGACGATTTATCCAATAACGACAATAACGACAATAACGACAAAAAGGAGCTTAGGCTCCTTTTTAATGGGGTGGTGTTATCTATCGCGTTTATCTTTTAAAAGCTTAAGCTAATCAGTACACTGAGCTTTCTAGTAATGATAATGATGGATATTAAGAATGAGTATTTGGTTTAAAACGGTCACTTTAGAAGATTGTGCTCGTTTGGATGCAGGGATGCAGGGAAAGGGCACCTTAATGCAAACTTTGGGCATTAAAATCACTGAAATTGGCGATGATTATATGGTCGCCACCATGCCTGCTAATCCCGCTGTGCATAATCCATTAGGGATGGTTCATGGTGGCGCGAATGTCGCACTCGCGGAAACGGTAGCCAGTTATGCTGCCAATTTTGTGGTCGATTTCACGCGCTATTATTGTGTCGGACAAGAAATCAACGCCAATCATTTAAAAGCATCACGTAATGGCGAATTAACCGCGACAGCAAAACCTGTACACATTGGCAAGCGCAGTTCTGTATGGGAAATATTAGTGCACAATAGCGCTGGCAAACTTTGCTGTATTTCAAGAATGACAGCTGCAGTTGTAGAGCGATAAGCTATAGTTAGAACAATAGCGACTAAATCTAAAGTAGATCAACATTTTAGTCTTGCTGCCTATTTATTATGTAGATAACGTTACTGCTTGTTTAATCATAATGAATGTACAAGGGCTAAGGGGAAGTGCTCGGACATTTGTTAGCTGAACAGAGTGTTTTTGGCTTCAACTTGTTTATTCAGCATCGTAATATAAGGAAAATCCATGGACAATATTAACCCTTGGGAATGGGTCGGCTACTTAGCTTCGGTCGTTGTTGCTATTTCCTTGATGATGGCGAACATCAAAAAATTACGCTGGTGGAACTTAATTGGTGCTGGATTATTTGTGGCTTACGGCCTGGCCATAGATGCATTACCCGTTGCTTTGGTTAATTTTTTTATTGTGTTAATTGATGCCTATTATTTGATTAAGTTATACCGTAAACCAACCCCGCCCACAGACTAATCATTCCTTTACTCAATGATTTAATACCAAAAAGGTAAACTGACAACGTTGGCTTTTTTATTGTCATTACACTGTTTTTTGGATTAATTTAAATAGTTTTAATCGCTTTTAACGTATTTGGCTATCTATTTTAATCATTATAATTAATCCTCTTGCGCTTCTATAATGTGTCCATCAAATGGTGGTTTGGAGTAGGAGTATTCATATGGCAACCGTTTATGACTTAATTGAACAGTGGTTAGCCGACCGCGCATAAAGAACAATAAATAACTCAAGTTAATTATTTAACCAGTCAAAACGGTGTATCGTGGCAGATGTGTAAAACGCAATGTCTGCTGGCGAAGGTGGTCCACGACGTTGACAAAATTGGTATTTAATAGAAACGCTGGCCGGCATCGTAAGTAAGCCTCCCTTAGATGTTCAGTAAAAGAGAGTGGGATCATTTCACTACAGCGGAGATAGAGCAACGCAGGATCCGTTGCCGAATAACACTATGCCGTTAAGTCTTCGCCTTGATTAAAGCAATTTGAATTCCCGCTGCATAACCAGATAATTAATACGATTGGTATTAAACAGGCTTTAGCCAAATTACAGCCATTTAGCTAAGCAATAGGCGACCATTTATACCTAAATGCTATAAATTGGTCGTCTATCAAAAACACGATAATAATCATCCTCTTACTGTTTTGCTCACAATCATTTGCTGACGCAATAATGTGTTAACTTACCAATATATAGGCACTTTTAGGGCACTTTTACGTGACTGCTCCATGGCAAACAATAAACTGGTTTCTTTATTGTCTAACCAGGTTTCAATATTAAGTTGATACTGCTCACTAAGGAACCTTAATATTTTATACGCAGATAGCGTGCTGATCCCCAACGCTAAGTCTTGCCACGGTGCACGAAAAGCCTCGCGCTTTTTGGCTTGGTACATTTCTCCATAAGCAAAGCCAACTAAGATACTTTCATCCAGTGCGTCTGCAACGTGTTGGTAATCTACGCTATTCATTTCAGATGTTATCGGCATTAATTTGCCAATACGTTTCCATGAGGCTTGTTGTAATTGGTTAGCAAACAAGCCCAGTTCTGGATAATTGCCCCATTGATGTTGACCACTTTCAGTGGTTAATAACAAATCGACTAAGGCCAATTGTAATTGACCATACTCAGGTTGTTGCCATATGGAGGCTAATTGAGTTGAAATAGACATCGAGCTGATATGGTTTTCTAGTCGTTGGCACACGAGAGGTTTATTATTGATGTTGGCAAGAAGTTTTGCGTCGTCTTGCAACAATAAGCAACAGCTTTGCAGTGGACTAACAAATATTAGCGCCTGTTCAAGATGATCAAATAATGGGCTAGTGTGCTGATTGAGTAAACCAAATTGATCTAGGGTGAGCCTGAGTAAGCGCACACAACGACGTAATTCCCCCCATAATGCTGACTGTTGTTGTTCGTCGTCATTAGAGACAGTTAACATATTTTCAATCAGTTGCCAGCGCTCAAGCCCCGTTTCTAGTATGGCGCTAAGAGTTTGCTGTAAATTATTACTTTTTGACAACGAGATGTAATCAATATTCTCGAGGGTGACGGGTTTTGATTTACCCGCAAGCTGGTAACCTCGCTGAGCTTTACTGGCCTTACCTAACCGCAAGGGCACTGATTTAGCCACTTCAATTGCCAATTCTATTAAGGCTGAAGTATCACCTGCAAGTAATTCAAATTCTAGCTCGCATATGGGATCAAGGTTATTTTTTGCAATGATTTCACCCACATCCAATGCGACCTCAACGAGGCTGTTATTGAGGTAAATATGCCAGGTTTGGCGGTTGAAATTGGTTTCAAAAATACACCCGAGTGATGCGGAGATGTTGTCGATATTATATCCTACCGGCCAAATTTTATTTGGGAAACGTGACAGGATCGGTATTTTTTGATCTATGTTGACATTATATTCGGGACGAGAGTGGATCCCTCCTACGACCCTACCTGCTGTTTTTATGGTCTGTTCGAGTTGGTTATCAAAACCTCTTACGCGTAAGCCCATATCCCAACGACGCAACTGTAAATCGTCTGTATCGAAATATCCGTTGGTGAGGTTTTTCTGGCCTTGAGGGGTCGAATTAGGGTAGTCATTCAATATTTTTTTTAATAAATCATGGTGTTGTGCTTGAATGAATAGTTTTAACTCTATTTCTGCGTCCATTGACTTTATGTTTGCCTTGTCATCAAATGTTCATTAATGCGTCATATTATCTTCATAATGTCACATTGCTGTAATAAAATTATCTTAGTATAGCGTTGCTCGCATCATATATACTGAGTAACGATAACAGAGAAACTGTCGTACGAAATTAAAAAACACAGTTTCATTATGTGTACGCTTGGGTTAACATGCGCCCGCTTTTTCCAAATTGGAATTTATTAAATAGGTAAACGGCAATGCCAGTAAACTCTATTTTAGGTGTGTTTGCAAAATCACCTCTTAAGCCTTTAGAACAGCATATCGACAAAGTACATGAGTGTGCATCACTTCTTGTTCCTTTCTTTGACGCAACTATCTCAGGTGACTGGGATGAAGCGATAAAGATACGCAAAAAAATTAGTTTGCTGGAAAAAGATGCTGACTCACTTAAACGTGAAATTCGCCTGACTCTTCCTGGTGGATTATTTATGCCTGTTGAACGGACTGACTTGCTTGAGTTATTAACTCAACAGGACAAAATCGCCAACAAGGCAAAAGATATCTCTGGCCGTATTATTGGCCGTCAATTAGTCCTTCCTCAGCCTATGCAAAAAGCTTTTGGTGCTTATCTACAACGTTGTTTAGATGCGGTATCACTTGCTAAGCGGGCTATTAACGAACTCGATGATTTGCTCGAAACCGGTTTCCGGGGTCGTCAAGTTGAGTTAGTTGCCAAAATGATCAATGAATTAGATCTTATCGAAGGCGATTCTGATGACTTGCAAATTCAATTGCGTCGTCAATTGTTTGCATTAGAAGCTGAATTGAATCCGATTGATGTAATGTTCATGTATAAAATTATCGAATGGGTTGGAGGTTTAGCAGATCTTGCTGAGTGTGTCGGTTCCCGCCTAGAGCTAATGCTAGCTCGTAACTAATTACAAAGGTTATCAAGGAAACAAAATGGTTGATGTATTAGTCACCAATGGCCCTATGCTTATTATGATAGCGGCTGCATTCGGATTTTTAATGGCATGGGGTATTGGTGCAAACGACGTAGCCAATGCAATGGGGACCTCTGTAGGTTCTAATGCCATTACCATTAAACAAGCGATTATTATTGCAATGATCTTTGAGTTCACCGGTGCATTTTTAGCCGGTGGTGAAGTCACAAGTACTATTCGTAAAGGTATTATCGACGCCAGTTATTTTACTGACGTACCAGAGTTATTGGTATACGGCATGATTGCCTCATTACTTGCTGCAGGTATTTGGTTAGTGGTAGCGTCAGCGTTAGGCTGGCCCGTTTCTACAACCCATTCGATTATTGGCGCGATTGTCGGTTTTGCCGCAGTGGGTGTCAATGCTGACGCTGTTGAATGGGGTAAGGTTGGCGGTATTATTGGCTCTTGGGTTGTGACACCCGCAATTTCGGGTTTTATTGCTTATATCATTTTCCAAAGTGTGCAAAAGCTGATTTTTGATACCGATGATCCGTTGGGAAATGCTAAGCGTTATGTGCCTTTTTACATGGCATTAGCCGGTTTTGTGATGTCTCTTGTGACCATTACCAAAGGTTTAAAGCATGTAGGCATCAATTTTTCAACCGTAGAAGCTTATCTTTTAGCGGCGGCTGTTGCGGCCGTAGTTGGTCTTTTGGGTAAAGTGGCCATTAGCCGTTTAAAAATGAGCGACAAAGCTGACCGTCAAACTCAGTATGGTAATGTTGAAAAAGTCTTCGCCATTTTAATGGTTGTAACTGCATGTTGTATGGCATTTGCACATGGTTCAAACGACGTTGCTAACGCGATTGGTCCATTAGCTGCAGTGGTTTCTGTGGTTGAAAGTGGCGGTGTTATTGGTGCTGAAGCTGTTCTAGCATGGTGGATTTTACCATTAGGCGCAGTGGGTATTGTGTTGGGGTTGGCTATTTTTGGTCAGCGTGTGATGAAAACCATTGGTAAAAACATCACCCATTTAACGCCAAGCCGTGGTTTTGCTGCTGAATTAGCTGCCGCATCGACTGTGGTTATTGCTTCTGGTACCGGTTTACCTATCTCGACCACACAAACCTTAGTGGGCGCAGTGTTAGGTGTGGGCATGGCGCGTGGTATCGCGGCAATCAATATTGGTGTGGTGCGTAACATTGTTGTGTCTTGGGTTATTACCCTGCCAGCAGGTGCTGCATTATCTATTGTGTTCTTCTTCATTATTAAGAGCATCTTTAGTTAATTTAGCCAAGACCCAATGAAGTATTAACAGAAGTGTGAGTGCGAATGCATTTAAGAAGGAAGTCATATGACTTCCTTCTTGCATTCAGAGCATTTAATAAATAGCATGACCATAAGTTTTCTGAGTTTGGATAAATACCGTGTTAAGAGTACTTTCAATCCTTATATTTTTACTTGCGCCAAGTGGCGTATTTGCGGCCCAAGCACCAACGCGTTTTATTTCTGATGATGTGTATACGTTTATTCATGGTGGACCGGGTACAGAATTTCGTATTCTTGGTAGCGTAGAAGCGGGTCAACCGATCACGTTATTGGATAATACCGATGGTGATTTCACTCAAATTATTGATCATAAAGGCCGAGAAGGCTGGGTATTAACCAGTTTAGTGACCGATCAGCCTAGTTTTCGTGAACGTTTTCCAGAGATGGAAGCCCAACTGAAGCAAGCTAATGAGCAATTAAATCAAATTACTCAAAATACTGACAATACTGAAGAATATTTAATTCTGGCTAACGAAAAGGTGACTGAATTAAACGCTGCATTAACGATAGCGGTTAAACAGCGAGATGAAGCCGAGTTAAAAGTGCAGCAAGGGGTTGATAATCGTCGTTATCAAATGTGGCAGCAAGGTGGCTTGATTGGCGGTATGGGTGCATTGATTGGTATTATATTGGTGTACTTACCGCGTCCGCAGCGTCGTAAAAATAGTCGTTGGATGTAATAATATCCGTTGATGATGAGCTTCTATAGAATCAAATCATCTTTTATGCGATTCATATCCTTGCTAAAAAGCCAACTATTCAAACGTTGGCTTTTTTTATTTCATTTTTTTCTATAAGAGTCATTCATTTTTTTATTATGTTAAATAAATATTAATTGTTACTTAACAAGCTGTTAAAAACCTTTACCTGTCAACTTTCACGTCTTATCACATTGCGCACGGATAATGCAGTGATGAAAATCAAACAATTGTTGGCAATTTTTTATCTATAGTGTCCAAGTTCACATTTTGAAGGTATAATCGCCGAAAAATAGATCGTACATTGTATACAAAATAGAATATTTATGAATACTGTGTTCATTTAATAGCCACAACAACCATCCTTAATCTGACCTAGATGGAATCGAATACTATGTTCAAAGCGAGTGAAGTACTGGAAGGCCGCTATGACAATGCCACTCTTGATGAGTTATTTAAAGCCATTACTGATAACTATATTGTCGATGAAGAGCAATACCTATCTGAATTAATCAAGTTAGTGCCTTCGTCTGATACAGACATTGAGCAAGTCACTCGTCGCGCTCACGAACTCGTTAGCAAAGTACGTCAGTTTGAGAAAAAAGGTTTAATGGTAGGGGTTGATGCCTTTTTACAACAATACAGTTTAGAAACACAAGAAGGGATTATCCTAATGTGTTTAGCTGAAGCTCTGTTGCGCATTCCTGATGCTGAAACTGCCGATGCGTTAATAGAAGATAAGCTGTCTGGGGCTAAGTGGGATGTACACCTTAACAAAAGTGGTTCACTACTGGTTAATGCCTCAACGTGGGGGTTAATGCTTACCGGAAGAATCGTTAAGTTAGATCGTAACATTGACGGTACACCGAGTAACTTGCTTAAGCGTCTCGTTAACCGCGTTGGCGAGCCTGTGATCCGTCAAGCGATGTTAGCTGCGATGAAGATTATGGGTAAGCAGTTTGTATTAGGGCGCAATGTCAAAGAAGCGCTCAAAAATAGCGAAGCTAAGCGTAAGTTAGGTTATACCCACAGTTATGACATGCTTGGTGAGGCAGCTTTAACGGCCAGTGATGCGCAAAAATACTTCATCGATTACAGTAACGCTATCGGTGATTTAGGTGCGCAGCAATTTGATGAGTCTGACGCTCCACGGCCAACAATTTCAATTAAACTGTCAGCATTGCATCCTCGTTATGAAGTCGCCAATGAAGATCGCGTATTAACCGAACTATACGACACTGTCATTAAGCTGATTGTTCAAGCCCGTGAGCTGAAGATTGGTATTTCAATTGATGCCGAAGAAATGGATCGTCTTGAACTATCGTTAACATTGTTCAAGAAATTGTATCAGTCAGATGCCGCCAAAGGATGGGGCTTACTGGGTATTGTGGTGCAGGCCTATTCGAAGCGCTGCTTACCTGTTTTATGCTGGGTGACTCGTCTTGCAAAAGATCAAGGTGATGAAATTCCATTACGTTTAGTAAAAGGTGCGTATTGGGATAGTGAGCTTAAATGGGCTCAGCAAGCGGGTGACGGGGGGTATCCTTTATTTACTCGTAAAGCGAGCACTGATGTGTCTTATTTGGCCTGTGCACGCTTCTTACTATCAGATGCCACTCGCGGTGCTATTTACCCGCAATTTGCTACTCATAACGCGCAAACGGTAGCCAGTATTAATGCCATGGCCGGCGATCGCCTTTATGAGTACCAACGCTTACATGGTATGGGGCAAGAATTGTACGACACCATTTTATCTGAAAGTGGTGCTAAAGCCGTGCGTATTTATGCGCCAATCGGTGCCCATAAAGACTTGCTGCCTTACTTGGTCCGTCGCTTACTTGAAAACGGTGCGAATACCTCATTTGTGCACAAGTTAGTAGACCCACATACCCCTATTGAAAGCTTAGTGGTTCACCCATTAGTGACCTTACAAGGTTATAAAACCTTAGCTAATCAAAAAATTGTGCAGCCAGCAGATATTTTTGGTGCAGAACGTAAAAACTCTAAAGGACTAAACATGAACATTATTTCTGAATCAGAGCCATTTTTTGCTGCATTAGAAACGTACAGTGCCACTCAGTGGACTGCGGGTCCGTTGGTTAACGGTCAGACCTTAACGGGTGATGTACAAACGGTAGTGAGTCCTTTTGATACTTCATTAACGGTAGGCACTGTGGCGTTTGCTGATGCTAAAGCAATAGAGCAAGCGGTCGCGGGTGCTGATGCCGCTTTTGGCCGTTGGGCGCGGACTCCGGTTGAGACGCGTGCCAATGCACTGCAAAAACTAGCCGATTTACTGGAAGAAAACCGAGAAGAGCTGATTGTGTTGTGTACCCGTGAAGCGGGTAAGAGCATTCAAGACGGTATCGATGAAGTACGTGAAGCGGTCGATTTCTGTCGTTACTACGCCGTGCAAGCGAAGAAAATGATGGCTAAGCCTGAATTACTTCCTGGCCCAACAGGTGAGCTTAATGAGTTGTTTTTACAAGGTCGCGGAATTTTTGTTTGTATTAGTCCATGGAACTTCCCGTTAGCGATTTTCATCGGCCAAGTATCAGCGGCGTTAGCCGCGGGTAATACCGTGATTGCCAAGCCAGCTGAACAAACCTGCTTAGTGGGTTATCGTGCCGTGCAGCTTGCTCATGAAGCGGGGATCCCTAAAGATGTATTGCAGTTCTTACCCGGTACGGGGGCTGTTGTCGGTTCTGCCTTAACGGCTGATGAGCGTATTGGCGGTGTGTGTTTTACCGGGTCTACAGGTACAGCAAAGCTTATCAACCGTACCTTAGCCAACCGTGATGGCGCCATTATTCCATTAATCGCTGAAACCGGTGGTCAAAATGCCATGGTGGTTGACTCAACGTCACAGCCTGAACAAGTGGTAAATGATGTAGTTTCTTCATCATTTACCAGTGCTGGTCAACGTTGTTCAGCACTGCGAGTGTTGTTTTTACAAGAAGATATTGCCGATAGGGTGATTGAAGTGATGAAAGGTGCAATGGAGCAATTGGTCATTGGCGATCCTAGCTTCGTTAAGACGGACGTGGGCCCAGTGATAGATGCAACGGCTAAAGCAAACTTGAATGCCCATATTGACCATATTAGCCAAGTAGGTAAGTTAATTAATAAACTTGAGTTACCAGCGGGTACTGAGAAGGGTCACTTTGTTGCCCCAACCGCGGTTGAAATCGATTCGATAAAGATGCTAGAAAAAGAGCATTTTGGGCCTATTTTGCATGTAATCCGTTATAAGGCTGCTGATTTAGGCAAAGTGATTGACGAAATCAATAGCACTGGGTTTGGGTTAACATTAGGGATCCACAGCCGTAATGAAGGCCATGCGCTTAATCTAGCCGATAAAGTGAATGTCGGTAACGTGTACATTAATCGTAACCAAATTGGTGCCGTAGTGGGTGTGCAGCCATTTGGTGGTCAAGGGTTATCAGGTACAGGTCCTAAAGCCGGTGGTCCACATTACTTAACCCGTTTTGTGACTGAAAAAACGCGTACCAACAACATTACCGCTCTTGGTGGTAATGCGACATTGCTATCGTTAGGCGACACTGACGAGTAAGGTAATGTGTTTTATCTTTTAAGCCCACTTATGTGGGCTTTTTTATGCCACTAATTGGACGGTTCGCTTTTACGCTTATTGACAGCAAGAGGAGTAAATTCAGAGCCGTATTAATATGTCCTCCCTAAAAATAAGTGAGGCGTTCAGAGCTGCATACAGAGTTGCATACAGAGTTGCTTACTGAGTTACAAGAACGGGTGACAGTTGAATATGATTGCGTTTTAATCCTCGGCCGACGTTTTGGCATAATTTACCAAAGCGGCTGATATCACCTAAAGAGGGCATAACGCCCTGTGCGATTGCCGCTTCCCAGTAGGTGACCTCAGAATCGATAAGATCTAATAGTTTTTTTGGGCAACCCACACAACTGTTAGCGGGCCCACAGCGAAAGAGATCAGGGGAGTCTAATGGGAAGGTTTGTTTTACTTGGGCAATGAGTTGTTTCATTGCAGTGATCCGATCGGGTTTATGGGTCATATTTCACCTACGCTGAATACCCTGCACATTTATCCTTGTACTATTTAGACAAGGCCATAATGCGATGGTATAAATGTGTGAATGCTTATATAGAATAGCAAATCGACATTAGGTTAATACTAACGTAAATCAATTTTTACTTTAAAAAGGGGTGACAAATCGATAAGTTGATCAGGGCTTATGGTTCTTTCGTGATCCCAATTTATTCGAGATAAATAGTGTTGCTCTTTAGATAAACCCGCCGGGTATCAAATCGCCACAAACTGCTGCAAAATTGATCACGAAAGATCAACAGACTCTATATTTATGTAAATTATTTGTAGCATTTTTCAGATTTAAGAATTAAATACGCCAAAATAAAGGAAGTCTAGACGTCTATATTGACAGTGGTGAAGAGTTCTCTTATTCTTGGCACAACTTGTTTTGATATGACTGCAATATATAGCAGCGTTGAACATTTTGTTAAATATTCATTGATGATCGAGATTGAGTCGTACTCGCTTTTCTCATCCGCCAATCCCTATTCGTTAAGATAAAGAGAGACCACTTTGACTAAAGCTACTTCATCAGCCACCTCGGCAGTAAACAGCCCGGCATCGTTTGTGGCATTATTGCCACTTTTTTTGTTTTTAGGATTGTTTATTGGTGCAGGCTTATATTTTCAAAGTCAGGGTGTTGATTATGCGTTCTACCAATTACCCAGTGTTATTGCCATTTTACCTGCCATTGTATTGGCAATATTGTTGTCAAAGCAGCAAATCAATAGTGCGATAGAAACCTTTATTGAAGGTATTGGCCACAGTAATATTATTGCTATGTGTTTAATTTATTTATTGGCTGGTGCATTTGCTGCTGTTGCAAAAGCAACTGGCGGCGTTGATGCGACGGTGGCACTCGGTTTATCGTTTATTCCATCCAATTTATTATTGCCTGGTTTTTTTGTTATAGCCGCTTTTATTGCAACATCGATGGGGACGTCGATGGGCACCATTGCTGCCGTTGCGCCGGTGGCGTTAGGGGTCGCTGATCAAGCTCATATTGACTATGCCATAATGGCGGGTGCAGTAATGTCTGGTGCGTTATTTGGTGACAATTTATCGATTATTTCAGATACCACGATTGCGGCAACGCGAACTCAGGGCTGTGAAATGAAAGATAAATTTCGTGAGAACTTAGTGTTTGCTATCCCTGCGTCGATCCTCACCTTGATTGCTTTTTCATTTGTCGGTCAAGGGCAAGCAGATATTGTTGCTCAGGATATTGAAATCTTAAAAGTACTACCGTATTTAACCATTCTAGTGTTAGCGGTTGTCGGCTTAAACGTATTTGTGGTGCTGTCATTAGGGATAGTATTAGCCGGCGTGACAGGCGTGTTAAGTTCTCACTATACCTTTATCCAATTTGGTAATGACATTTACACCGGTTTTACCAATATGCAGGAGATTTTTATTCTGTCGATGTTAGTCGGTGGTTTAGCGGCACTAATGCAGCAGCAGGGTGGACTAACGTTTGTCAGCAAGCAGATTGAACGTCTAATCAAACGTTTTTCAAAAGCGAATGGCGAAGCATCAAGCCGTGCGGCAGAGTTAGGCATGGCCGCGATTGTTGCCGCTACCAATACATGTGTAGCTAACAATACTGTGTCGATTGTGGTGACGGGTGATATCGCCAAGGAGCTAGCCGAAAAGCATGGGGTTTCCCCCAAACGAGCGGCCAGTATTCTCGATATTTTTGCTTGTATTATTCAGGGGTTAATTCCACATGGCGCCCAAGCACTATTAATTGCCTCTGTGTTTACCATTAGTCCATTAGTCGCAGTGTCTAATGCTTGGTATTGTATGATTTTGGCCGTCATGGCAGTGATTATTGTGATATTTCGTAAACGAGTCTAAATCGGTTATATGATCAATCATTACTTGCTTACCCAGTTTAAGTGGCGACGAATGTCGCTATTTTACGATAATCAAGTAATAGCCAATCAGTAATGATTGGCTATTACTGTTCTTGGTTCTTGGTTCTTGGATATTGGTCATTACTTTTGCGTTTTCCGGGTTAACATGCCCATGCCTGTTTTTGCTTAAGTATCGACCCGTGACCGAGGAGTGTCTGCAATCATGATTGACACCTAATGATTGTGTTCATGTCATTGATGCTATTGGATTAGCGTCAGTTGGATTTTGCCAATTGTTTGATAAATTTTTACCTATGTTGTGTCATCGGCTATATGGTCATTAACCCAGGTGAATATTTTATGCTGCATCTGCCTCGGGTTAAGCATGCTAATAAAAAATAACAATTAACAATTAACACGTAACAAACTAATGTGGACCTATTTCTCGGAACCCGTTATTTTATGTCCATTCTTGCTTGAGTATTGTCTATGACATCGATGCGATTAAGTCATTATTTAGCTGTGTGTGGCGTGGCATCAAGACGGCAAGCTGCGCGACTTATCGATAGTGGTCGAGTGAGTCTTAATCATCAATTAGCCAAGCATACTGATCGAATTAACCCCGCAGAAGCGGTGATGGTTTTGGTGGATGGTAAACCCATTTTGCCCGTGCAAGCTAAACAGTATTGGCTGTACCATAAGCCTGTTGGCGTTGATTGCCGTTTATTAGCTAATGATCCCCATAGTCTGCTCCATTTATTACCCGAGTCACCCAGGCTGTATCCTGCAGGGCGTTTAGATAAAAATTCTCGCGGATTATTACTGCTCACTAATGATGGCCAATTGACTCAAGCGTTAATGCATCCTGATTTTTATCATCCAAAGACTTATGTCGTCCAAGTGGATAAGCCTATTAGCGCAGAATTTTTATTGATGATGGCGCAAGGCGTGCAATATGGGCAAGTGCAAACTCGACCGTGTGACATTCGGCGATGGAGCTCTGTGGCGGATGAAGACAGATTTGAGATCGTATTAACCCAAGGATTAAATCGGCAGATTAGGCGTATGTGTCAGGCGTTGAGCTATAAAGTGATTGATTTAATGCGTACCCAGTTGCTGGATGTGTGTCTTGCGGAATTAGCAGAAAAAACAATGCGGCCATTAACGGCCGCAGAGTTATTGAGTCTTAAATGCGCAGTAAGCTGAGCATTTTGTTAAACAATGATTATTTAACAATGTCCATTTCAGCTAATAAATTGTCAGCATGATCTAAGTACTGCATTACCCAGAGCATATAACGGCTATCAACTTGGATGGAACGATTGCTTTGAGCGTCGTATCCCCAGTCACCAATGATACTTTCGTACACACCGTCAAACAGCAAACCGACTAATTCAGCGCGGCCGTTTAAGGTGGGTGATCCTGAGTTACCGCCGGTTGTATCAAGGGTCGATAAAAAATTAACCGGGACTGAGTCAATGGCTTTGACATAGTAATCGCCGTATTGCTTTTGCTTAATCAGCTCAAGCTGTTTTGCTGGTGCATCAAATGGGTCAACTCCAGTGTCTTTGGCTAAAAGGCCTTCTAAACGGGTAAAAGGGATTGCCACTAGGCCATCTTGTGGTGAGTAACCTTTCACGTTACCTATTGTCACCCGCAGGCTTGAGTTTGCATCAGCATAAACCGGTTTTCCTAACTCGCGATTGTAGGCAATGATCGCGTCCATATATTGTGGACGTACTTTCATTAAGTCTCCTTCTAATTGCTTTTTCTCTTTTTCGCGCGCCATGTCAGCATCAAAGGTTTGTACTGCAAATTGAATGAATGGGTCGTTAGAGGCTTTAAAGTCGGCAACCGATTTGTTCATCCATGCTAAGCGAGTTTCTTTGTTGTTTAGCTTGGTGTTGGCGTACATTTTATCCAATGTGTTCGCTAACGCTTTAGCATCAAATTTTTTGCTAATACCAAAGGCTTTATCTAAAGAGGCTAAATGCTGCTCTGCAGGTAATGCGGCATAGCGCGTCAGTAAATCGGCTAGCAGGGCTTTATCGACACTGGCTGCATAACGGCGATCAATACGTTCCATGCTTGAGGTAAAGTTGGTCATGTCACGTTCTTGGTAACCTGGTTCACGAGCCATATCAGCTAAGGTTTTCTCATTAGCTAAGCGATACAAATCACGTGCGGTGGTGACCATAGTGGTGTAACCGATATAACCTAATAAAGTGTCTCTTTGCTGATTTTGCTGACTCTTAGCAACCAGTTTTTCTAAGCTTGATAGTGTTTCGCCATATTGCTGTTGGCGCTTTTTATCTTTGCCGATCCAGTTTGCTAAATCGCTCTCTATTTTCTCACGATCAGCGAGCATGGTTGATTTACCATAATACTCAATCATCGAGGTAAAATTTTTGGCATAATTGGCTAAACCAGCAATCAAGCTTTCGTATTTAATCCGCTCGTCGCTGCCTTCTGGCGCGGTTTCTTTGATGATCTCAATCATGCGCTCTTGCAGGACTTTCCCTTCAGGATAAGCCCACTCAAACTGATTATTAACTTCATCGGCAGTGCGGTAGCGGTTAGTACTGCCTGGGTAACCGGCAACCATCACAAAGTCGCCATCGCTAACGCCCTTAGCGGATACTTTTAAAAAGCTTTTTGGCTCGTACGGTACGTTGTCTTTGCTAAAATCGGCAGGCTTTCCGTCTTTAGATACATATGCCCGATAAAATGAGAAGTCACCAGTATGGCGTGGCCACATCCAGTTGTCGATATCGCCGCCGTATTTACCTACGCTAGCCGCTGGATTGTAAGCTAAACGCACGTCACGAATTTCTAACTGCTTAACCAGATAATATTCTAAGCCACCATGGAAGCTATACACTTGGCAGCGGTAACCGTCTTCTTTTTCACACTCTGCCACTAAGGCTTTTTCTTGCTGTTCTATGCCTTGGTAAAAATCATTACCCACCTTATCCATTTGGTTTGCTTTAACGTTATCGGTAACATTAGTGACCGTTTCAGTCACAAAAATACGCGAACCCGGTGTAGCAGGTAGTTCTTCTGCGTAAGTTTTGGCTAAAAACCCGTCTTTAAGCAGGTTTTTATCGGATGTTGAGTTGTACTGAATTGAACCATAGGCACAGTGGTGATTGGTGACGACTAAGCCTTTTGGCGATACAAATGAAGCGGTACAACCACCAAGGCTGATCACGGCATTCATTGGAAATTCAGTTAATTTAGAGATTGATTCAGCGCTGATCTCTAAGCCTTTTTCCTTGAGTTCATCGGCCATCGCAGGTAGTTGATGTGGTTGCCACATACCTTCATCTGCCATAGCGCCAAAGCTGGCTGCTATTGCAACAGTTAATAACCATTTTTTCATTATGTAATTCCGTTATTTTTTGGGGAGGAGGTGTTAGCGTGTGATGTATAGTATGGCCAGTCATGTCTCATGCTTGTTTAATTCTTGTTTAATTATATTGGTCGATGTTATTGAAGCGTAAAACAAAAAAGTCAGGCTTAGCCTGACTTTAACAAATGTTTTATCATCTTAATAGGGTTTGTAAAACTCGCTTACAAATCTATTTTATGAGTTATATGGTTCAGGCTAATGCCACCATCAACTGGGCAACAACAATCAAGGTACCGAGTAAGCCCGCGATGATAAGTCCCAAACTGCCACCAGAGACTTGGTAGCCGCCCAATGGCTGTGAACGTTGCTTTAATGCCATTGCAATGGGTAAATAGATAATTATCACCACCAATGGAATAGCTGCAAAACCAAGGACGCTTAAAAAGCCATCTGGGTAGTAAAGTGCACACAATAGCGGTGGTATAAAGGTAATGAGCCATGTTTTAGCGCGACCTGAGGCATCATCCTTGGCTCGAGTGAGTTCGGCAACATAGTCAAACAAGCTCATGGTAACGCCTAAGAACGAAGTGATTAATGCAAGGTTAGCAAATAAATCAATGGCTTGGATTATAATTCTTGATTGAGCTAAGCTTTGTAAAGCTGCAACGAGTTTAGGCAGTGAACCACCAAAGCTATGGACGGTTTCGCCGCCTAAAGACCCTAAGGTCACTAACAACCACAGGATATAGCAAACCAGTGGAATGCTCGAGCCGATCAATAACACTTTTCTGAGTGAAACGGCATCACCTTCTAAGTAGCGCACAATCGTCGCAATACACACATGGAAACCAAATGAGGTAAACACTACAGGAATGGCTGCTAGCCATAATTGTTGTAGCGCTGTGCCTGAAGCAACATCGGTTGAGTAATTGTTTAATGCACTGATTAAATTAACGTCTGGTAATAAAAATGCCACCACAATGACGAGTAACACCACCATAGAAGTAAATAAAATGCGTGATACTTTATCAATCCACTTCACGCCAATGGCAATTAATCCACCAAAGATAACCGTAAACAGTATGATGGCTACTTGGTTGCTCATGTTAATGCCGATGGGTTGTAAACGGGTTTCTAATAGCGATGACCCTCCCATCAGATACACCATGGTTAACGCAAATAATAAGCTCAGGAATGAGCCACCTTGAATGAGCTGGCCAACTTTTCCCAGTGTTTTACCGGTAATGGCATGGACGTTATCGCCGACACCAGAGTGAAGATTAATTTCTAACATCAATAACGAGGTGTAAGCTGATAACCCCCAAATAACCACTAATAAGATTAATGCGGGGATCATACCCAAGGCTGCCGTTGCTAATGGTAGCGCTAACATGCCTCCCCCAATGGCCGTTCCAGCTACAATTGAAATAGAGCCTAACGTTTTAAAATTCACAGAAAATGTCCAGTCTAATTTTTATTTTATTTGTATCGGACATTAGCAGAAGGGTGACAGAGCAGGCAAGGATCTTTGACTGTTAAAGGCTAACAGCGGTGTTTGTAAACAATTACACAACAATAGACCAAACTTTTTTACACGTGATTTTTGCAATAGCGTAGCATTACGGCGTTACTGTTGGGGTGAGGTTATTTTTATGCCGAATTTACACTGTAAAATGAGTCCATTGAATAAAATTATTTAATCGTTATAATGCGAATTGTTTTAGGGGAGTAGCTAATCTTGTCTTGCTGTTATGGCACACAAGATGTCTGTATCAACATAATTGGCCTCACGCCATGGTGCAGACAGTAACTCACTGTTAATCAGTGGTTTTACCAAGCGAGACCTAAGCACAGTAACTGCATCAAGGGGTATGCGGTGGCTCGTGCTTAGTTGTCATTTACCCCTAGGAATATCACATTGGAAGCTTTATTCGCCTCAACTCTTACTGTTGCCATCGCTGAAATAGGCGACAAGACTCAATTATTAGCCTTGCTGCTCGCGGTGAGATTTAGCAATAAAAGCGCTATTATCTCAGGTATTTTACTCGCCACAATATTGAATCATTTCCTTGCTGCATGGCTTGGCCAGTGGGCAATTACTTGGATTGATCCACAATGGGCGACTTATCTGGTGGCCGGTTCATTTTTTGCTATTGCGTTATGGGTGCTTATACCCGATAAAATCGATGATGATGATAACCGTTTCTATCAACTCGGTGCTTTTACTGCGACGTTTATTTTGTTTTTTATTGCTGAAATAGGGGATAAAACTCAAATTGCCACTGTAGTCTTGGCGGCAAAATATCAATCACTCACCTGGGTTGTGATCGGCACGACATTGGGAATGTTGATTGCCAATGTCCCTGTTGTACTCGCTGGACATTTTAGTGCTAATAAATTACCCATGAAGCTTATTCATCGAGGTTGTGCTGTATTGTTTGCACTGCTTGGCGTGGCTACACTCATGTGGTAAATGGAGGTTTAATGCCTGATAGCCAACTTCTCGATGCAGAGACTGCCCGTGGGTTACCTTGGGTCGTCGCGATTGCCTTTTTCATGCAGTCGCTTGATGGGACGATCCTCAATACAGCACTCCCGGCGATGGCCAGCGATTTAAATGAAGATCCACTGCGTATGCAAGGCGTGATTATCGCTTACATGCTCACCGTTGCCTTGTTGATCCCTGCTTCTGGCTGGATTGCTGATCGCTTTGGCACCAAAAAAATCTTCTTTGGTGCCATCTTATTGTTCAGTGTTGGATCATTGCTTTGTGCATTGTCCTATTCATTAGACATGCTCATTGGCGCTCGGGTTATTCAGGGGTTGGGCGGCGCGTTAATGTTGCCTGTGGGGCGACTGGTGGTGCTTCGGACATATCCGCGTTCGGAATTAGTACGGATCATGGGTTTTATCACCATTCCGGGTCTACTCGGTCCGTTGATCGGTCCAACGATGGGCGGTTGGATGGTGCAATACCTGACATGGCATTGGATCTTTTTGATCAATCTGCCCGTTGGCGTGGTGGGTTGTTATGCCGTGTGGCGGTTCATCCCTGATCTCCGTGGCAAGGAAAAGTTGCGTTTCGATAGTCTGGGTTTTTTGCTGTTTGGTGCGGCGATGTTGTTGATCACCATTGCCATGGAAGGGCTAGGCGAACTGCATATGCCACACCTACGGGTGATGTTACTGTTATTTGGTGGTATGGCGTGTTTGATAGCATATTGGTTACGGGCAGGGCGTATTGAGCATCCGCTGTTTGCGCCATCATTATTTCGGACGAGGACGTTTGCTATTGGCCTATTTGGTAATCTGTTTGCTCGCTTGGGCAGTGGCGCGTTGCCGTTTCTGGTGCCATTGCTGTTGCAAGTGGCGCTGGGTTATTCGCCATCTCAGGCTGGGATGAGTATGTTGCCATTAGCGGCTGCGGCGATACTGGCCAAGTATGTGGCACGACCGATTATCGAACGTTTAGGCTATCGCTTCGTACTGACTACTAATACGTTGGCGCTGGGGCTCATGCTAATGAGCATGAGCTTGGTAAGCGAACAGACTCCATACTGGTTATTGTTGGGAATGCTGGCTATTCTGGGCGCAATCAACTCGTTGCAGTTCACGGCGATGAATGTTGTAACTCTAATAGACCTCGATGATGCCAGTGCCAGCAGTGGCAACAGTTTGTTGTCGGTGGTAGGGCAATTATCATTAAGTCTGGGGGTTGCCTGTGCAGGGGCTTTACTTGGCGGTTTTAGCACTGATGTCGACAGTGATGGAGTGGGCACTGTGCTTAGAGCTTTCCAACTGACGTTCGTTACGGTTGGCATTATGACGATGTTAGCCGCAACGATCTTTTCGCAATTGTCTAAAGAAGATGGACGTCGAGTAAAGCATCCGTAGAGTAAATCACGTCTTAGGCGCACCCGTCGGAAGAATACCCTAACGCTATTGTTGTTTTATCGATGAGTCGCCTGATGACCATTGATCCTGTTGTTCATCACCGTCGTGGCATACTGCCACTGATAATGGTGTTCATGCCACTGATGCATATTAACAGAATGTTAACCTCTCATTTGTTTGCATGTCTTGGCTATTCTCATATTACGCCGCTCTAGAGAGAGCGTTTGCTGTGATCGTTAAATGGTTAATATTACCCATTACACCATAAGTACTCTAACGTTTATTTTGTGCACTCCGGCATACATTTCCTCGTATCTGTGGCTAAAATATAAGCATGCACAAACATTATATGGGCGCGCGTGCATTTAATTGTGTAAAAGCATAGTAAAGGAGTCTCGATATGGATATGAAGAAACATGGTTTATCGATTGGCATAAACCGAATTGAAAATGTGTTTTTTGTGACATTAAAAGCAACGGGCACATTAACCCACCAAGATTACCTCGTCATTACCCCAATGCTAGAGGGGGCATTAAGCCAAGTTGATCAACCTCAAGTGAGTTTATTTCTCGATGCGACTGAGCTCGACGGTTGGGATTTGCATGCTGCTTGGGATGATTTAAAGCTGGGGTTAAACCATAAATCAGAGTTTGAAAGAGTGGCGATTTGGGGTAATAAAGGCTGGCAAGAATGGGCGGCCAAAGTAGGTAGTTGGTTTATTGCAGGTGAGATTAAATATTTCGAAGACCAAGATGACGCCTTAAAATGGCTTCGATATTAACACTGATGCCCAAAATAAGCGGATGTGGATTGATCAATATGTCGTTCGCGGTATGAAGCGTTGATTTTACCTTAGTGATTTTATAGAGACTATTCGCTAGGGTTTTGATGCTGTGATAATCCGTTTATATGGCCACTGTTAGCTTATTGCTGCGGCGCAGGTCGTTGCGCAGATAGTTGCGCTGCAGCGATAAGTTATAATGCCATTTGTCCTTCAATTTTTTGCTGATAGTTAGCCATAACGGCAACTTTTAAGCTGTTGCCTGAATCAATCGTGGTGGGCATTGAAGAAGGAGAATTAACGCTAAGTGACATGGTTAACCTTAATGTAAAACTGAATGTTAGTCTTCTATAGACCAAGGATCGCCGCGCTTGATGCATTTTTATCAAAAAGTGGCTTACTGAATTTTTAATTATAGGTTGTGCACAACCAATGTTATCATTGACTCATATTATTGGTTAGCGGAGTAAAGCCTATGCCTAGTAAAGCGTCTACTGGATCTCAATTCCCTACAGCAAAAAATCCGCTAGCACTTGAAAATCAGGTGTGTTTCTCATTATACAGCGCGACCAATGCTTTGATCCGCGCATATCGACCCTTATTAGATGAGTTGTCGCTGACGTATCCACAGTATTTGGTGATGATGGTGCTTTGGAAAGAGCCGGGGATAAGTGTCAAAACCTTAGGTGAGAAATTACATCTTGATTCTGGAACGTTAACCCCGTTATTAAAACGCTTAGAAAGTAAAACGTTAGTGACTCGAGGTCGCAGCGAGTTAGATGAACGCGTGCGTGTGTTACATGTGACTGAGCAAGGCCAGCAATTATACCAGCAAGCATTGAGTATTCCTGAGCAAATGCGCTGTAAAGTTGGTGGCAGTATTGAAGATTTACAACAATTGAAGCAACTGTGTGATCAGGCATTTTTTATGCTTAATTCTGGCGCGGGAAGCAGCTGTGAAAGATGATTATTTTGAGCGTGGTGATGGTCTGTCATGCCGCAATATTCAGCTCTCAATGGTTGAGCAAGTCAGTATAAAATAACAATAGTAACCGATTTGTTTGATATGTTTTCTCATGTCGATCATTTGAAGTATTGGTCATGTTAGAACCGCTGCATTACTCTTTTTGTAAAGTAAGCGGTACTTGAGTCGTCATTCAACACTCGTTTTGAGTTGATCACTTATTGATAAGGTTTAGTATAAGAGGCTACTAGAGAAGGGTGTTTTTTGTCGTCATAAAAATGTCACCTCAATGTCATAGTATTGTTTACCAACACAAAAAGGTACCAGGACGATGTGGCAAATATTCAGTCGCTTTTTAGCATTAGGTTTGATCAGCTTTGGAGGACCTGCGGCACACATAGGCTATTTTAGAAAAGCCTTTGTGGACGAACTGCAATGGCTAGACAATAAGCAATATTCTAGTTTTGTTGCCCTGAGTCAGTTTATGCCAGGGCCTGGTTCAAGTCAGGTCGGTTTTGCGATTGGTTATCACCGTGGCGGTTTACTGGGGGGATTAGCCGCCTTTTTGGGGTTTACCTTACCATCGTTTTTACTGTTGTTTTTATTTGCGGTTACCAGTGCGCAATGGTTGCAATTAACAACCGTTGCGGGGGCTATTCACGGCCTAAAGTTACTTGCTGTAGTGGTAGTAGCTGACGCAACCTTGTCAATGTTCACTCAATTTTGCCAACGAAAAACCGCAAAAATATTAATGGCAGCAACAGCTGTTGCTATTATATTAATGCCTTCATTATTGATCCAAATAGCCGTGTTAATTGTGGCGGCTATTGTTGGGGTCACGCTGATGACTAGGGGTGACAGTATTACACCGGACTCTCCTGCTATTGAGCTTGATTATCGTTGGTTAGCATTATTTATTATAGGAATAGCGGCATCTTTATATCTTATCAATCAACCCGATAGCCTTGGACAAATTTTTGCGCAGTTCTATCAAGTCGGTAGTTTAGTGTTCGGTGGTGGGCATGTGGTATTGCCCTTGCTTGAAACCAGCGTCGGTGAATACATTACCCCAGATCGTTTTTTGACCGGTTATGCGCTTGCACAAGCCATTCCTGGACCTATGTTTACCTTAGCCACTTTTTTAGGGGCTGACTTATGGTTAGAGTCGCCGATCCTTGGGGCTATAGTGGCGACGTTAGCTATTTTTCTCCCGGGTTTTTTACTGATGCTGGTGGGCTTAAAAAGTTGGCATTCAATAAGCCAACGTCCGGCCATAGCAGGCGCTATCGCGGGAGTGAATGCGGCTGTTGTCGGACTCTTACTTGCGGCACTTTATCAACCGGTATTTACCAGTGCGGTGATCATGCCGTTGGATATGGCTTTAGTGATTATTGGCTTTAGTCTGTTAAAAGTCTTCAAGCCCAGCTTAGTGTGGTTGGTGATAGGATTTGCTGCCATGGGCAGCGGATTATCAATGTTATAAAAAAGTTACTATATTGTGCTTTTTTGAGACCGGTCTCACTTTATTGGGAGGTATATAGTTAGTTAGTTTAAGTATCTATAAAAAATAGATTAGTATGCTAAATCGATTATTACCCTCAAAAGGCTTGCCACTATGCTGAGATCTTCACTACGCAATAAACTCCTGGGCTTATCATTAATTCCGCTTTCGTTGATCCTCACCGTATTACTGAGTATTTTTTATGTTAATGAAGAGTCATCTTTAACCAAAGATATTGATAACTTTCGCAGTGAATTAATTTCAGAGCGCCAAAACCAACTAAAAGAATCAGTCCAGATTGCTCAGGGCGTTGTTGAATATGAACTTGCTTTGGGTGACAAGGGAAATGTCAATGCAGCATTAAGAGATTTACGTTTTGGCACTGCAGGCTATTTCTATATATATGATGATGCTGGGGTCAATATTTTTCACCCGACTATGCCTGAACTTGAAGGCCAAAACAAAATAGATATGGCCGACCCTAGTGGCACCAAAATTATTGTTGGCTTATTAGAGGCCGCTCAAGCGGGTACTGGTAATTTTTCTTATTACTACCAAAAACCGGGTAGTAGCCAGCTTATTGAAAAACTCGGCTTTGCGGTAATGATCCCCAACACCCATTGGATGTTAGGCTCGGGTGCCTATATTGATGATATTGAAGAGTCCATTGCGGCTTATAAAACCTATAAAACGGAAGAGATGGGTCAAAAAGCACTGATGTTTTTACTCATTGCTATAGGTCTTACAGGCATAACGGCTTTTGCCGTGGTGGTGATGGCACATAAAATGGTGGTGCCAATCCAGAATATGGCTACCTCGTTAAATGATATTGCCAAAGGTGAAGGCGATTTAACCAAACGTTTAGATATCACCAGTGAAGATGAGATTGGACAGTTAGGCAGTGCATTCAATCTGTTTATCGACAAATTACAGCATATTATTAGTGATGTGGCTGGCGCAACGGACAGAGTTAAGCATGCTGCTCAAAGCATCAATGGCCAAACGGTGTCGATGACTGAGCAACTCAACCACCATAATAGTGAAGTTGATCAAATTGTTACTGCCATCACTGAAATGTCGGCTACGGCTAATGATGTGGCACATAATACCAATATGGTTGCAGAGGCAACACACGCAGCCTCTGATAACGTAGGTAAAGCACAAGATTGTGTTGATACCTCACTAACGGAAGTGTCCAATTTAATGACTCAAATTGACAATGCCGCTGGCAATGTGAAGTCATTAAGTGAACAATCGAAAAAAATTAACTCTGTACTCAGTGTCATAGGCGGAATTGCCGAACAAACCAATTTACTGGCTCTTAATGCGGCGATTGAAGCTGCCCGAGCTGGCGAACAAGGTCGAGGTTTTGCCGTTGTTGCCGATGAAGTGAGAAATTTAGCCAGTCGTACCCAAGCCAGTACGGTCGAGATTAATGAAATGCTGTCTGAACTGCATAAGTTAGTCACCAAAGCGGTACAAGCCATGGAAGAAAGCCAAACCAGTTGTTTAAGTTCGGTTGAGTCCTCGCGGGCGATTTCTGAAAGCTTAGGTTCAGTAACCTCATCGGTGACCAGTATTAATGACATGAGTACCCAAATAGCCACCGCCGCTACCGAGCAAAGCTCAGTGACTGAAGAAATTAATCGCAATATCAATTCAGTACAAGAGATTGTGAATACGTTACTAGCAGCCAGTGAAGAGGCATCTGATATGAGCAAAACCGTGGCGAATGAAGGTCAGACCTTAGCTCAGTTAGTAGGTCAATTTAAAGTATAATTTTTACCAAACCGATCGTTAAAAATGAACCCGAAGGGGTTCATTTTTTTTAATCATTTTTTAATGATAACAATAGGTCCATTTAATCTGTTTATTACAGGTTAATGATTTTTTTGATGTTGTTTCTGCGCAATATATTCGTCATTTGTTTATTAATAATCGCTCTTCTGGTCTAGGTTTAGCGCCTCTCATGGGGTAAAATACGCCGTTGCACCTTTCGTTAACGGCTAAATTTAAGTTGAATATTCATGTTTGAAGTTAATCCGGTAAAATTCAAAATCAAAGAGCTCGCCGAACGCACTGAGCTACTTCGGGGGTATCTTTGACTACGCTGCCAAAAGTGAGCGGTTAGAAGAAGTCAGTCGAGAGCTTGAAAGCCCTGAAGTGTGGAATGAGCCTGAACGTGCTCAAGCATTAGGTAAAGAGCGTGCTGCGTTAGTCTTAGTGGTCAAAACCATTGATGATATGGACTCAGGTCTAGAAGACATTGAAGGGTTACTTGAACTGGCCATTGAAGAAGATGACGAAGGAACCTTTAATGATGCCGCTTCAGAACTTGAGTCGTTAGAGACTCGTTTGGCTGATCTCGAATTCCGCCGCATGTTTTCTGGTAAGAATGATGCATCAAATTGTTACTTGGATATTCAATCTGGTTCAGGCGGCACCGAAGCACAAGACTGGGCCAATATGGTTCTGCGCATGTATTTACGCTGGGGTGAGGCACATGGTTTTAGCCCAGAGTTAATTGAAGTGACTGACGGCGATGTAGCGGGTATTAAAGGTGCAACGATTAAGTTCACCGGAGAATATGCTTTTGGATGGATGCGAACCGAGACCGGTGTTCATCGTTTGGTGCGTAAATCACCATTTGATTCATCAGGTAAACGTCATACCTCTTTTTGTTCCGTTTTCGTTTACCCAGAAATTGATGACGAGATTGAAATTGAAATTAATCCGTCTGATTTACGTATTGACACTTATCGCGCATCTGGCGCAGGTGGTCAGCACGTCAACAAAACAGATTCAGCGGTACGTATTACGCATTTGCCAACCAATACTGTGGTGCAATGTCAAAACGATCGCTCGCAACATAAAAACCGTGACGCTGCCTATAAACTGTTAAAGGCGAAGTTATACGAGTTACAAATGCACCAGCAAAATGCCGATAAACAAGCTGCTGAAAATGCAAAATCAGACATCGGCTGGGGCAGTCAAATTCGTTCATACGTATTAGATGACGCCCGTATCAAAGATTTACGCACGGGGGTTGAGAACCGCAATACTCAATCTGTGCTGGATGGTGATTTAGATAAGTTTATTGAAGCCAGCCTAAAATCAGGACTTTAAGTAAATTAATTTTTTCGCCATCACAAAGTGTGGCGAGTAAACGCGAGAATATAATATGACTGAACACGTACAAGATGAAAACAAACTGATTGCTGAACGTCGCGCTAAATTAGACCACATCCGCACCAGTTGTCCTGCTAATGCTCATCCAAATACCTGGCAACGTAGCCATAAAGCGGCTGAGTTACAGGCGCAATATGGTGAGCAGACCAAAGAAGCGCTAGAAGTGTTAGGGTTTCAAACCAGTATTGCCGGCCGTGTTATGGCAAAACGAGGTCCATTTTTAGTCATTCAAGACGTGTCTGGTCGTATTCAAGCTTACGCTGGTAAGCCAGTGCAAGGTGATTTAAAAGAGCGTTATCAAGGTTTAGACATCGGTGACATCATTGGTGTTAAAGGTCAGCTGCATTTATCGGGCCGGGGCGACTTGTACGTTAATATGGAAGAATATCAGTTACTGACTAAAGCATTACGTCCGTTACCTGAAAAGTTCCACGGGTTAACCGACCAAGAAACGCGCTATCGTCAGCGTTACGTTGATTTAATCGTTAATGAAGAGTCTCGCAATACCTTTATTATGCGTTCTAAAGTGGTTTCCGCTATTCGTCACTTTATGGTCAAAAAAGAGTTCATGGAAGTTGAAACTCCTATGATGCACGTTATTCCTGGTGGTGCTACTGCACGTCCATTTGTCACTCATCACAACGCGTTAGACATGGCCATGTACTTACGTATTGCGCCAGAACTGTATTTAAAGCGGTTAGTGGTTGGTGGTTTTGAGCGTGTGTTCGAAATTAACCGTAACTTCCGTAACGAAGGTTTATCGCCACGTCATAACCCAGAATTCACCATGATGGAATTCTATATGGCGTACGCGGATTATAAAGACCTAATGGATTTAACTGAAGAAATGCTCAGTTCAATTGCGATTGATTTACTCGGTAGTGCGCAAATGCCATACGGCGAGGACACAGTAGACTTTGGTGGTCCTTATGCCCGTTTAAGCATGTTAGAAGCCATTCAGAAATACAATCCTGATAACGCCACTATACAAGCGATGACGTACGAGCAAGTTAAAGACGTAGACTTTATGCGCGACTTGGCCAAGAGCCTAGGCATCAAGCTAGAAAAATTCTGGACTTGTGGCCAGTTGCTGGAAGAAATTTTTGGTGAAACCGCTGAAACTAAACTGATGCAACCTACTTTCATTACTGGCTATCCCGCGGATATTTCGCCTTTAGCACGTCGTAATGATAACAATGATTTCATCACCGACCGTTTTGAATTCTTTATCGGTGGCCGTGAAGTGGCTAACGGCTTCTCTGAGCTCAATGATGCTGAAGATCAAGACAGCCGCTTTAAAGCGCAAGTTGATGCCAAAGATGCCGGCGATGACGAAGCCATGTTCTACGATGCAGACTACATCACTGCACTCGAGCACGGTTTACCGCCAACCGCGGGTCAAGGTATTGGTATCGACCGTTTGGTGATGCTATTCACTAACACGCATACTATCCGTGATGTGATTTTATTCCCAGCGATGCGCCCACAAGCTTAATCGCTAGTCAGCTAAGCCAATAAAACGAAACCAGCCATCAGGCTGGTTTTTTTTGGCTAGATTTAAATGAAAATATAGACTCGTCCTTGTTGCTGAGATGGGTTCTAAGCTAGCCTATGACTCCGTTCCTAGGTTGAATAAACTTCGCCTTAGCCGTCACGCAAGCTTTATTTTCTACATAGAGTACGGCTTCTAGTTGGTACATTCCTAAGCGTTTGCTCACCAGATGACCGACAATTTTGATGGCATCGCCAACTTTTATTGGGGCAACAAAGCGTACTGTCATTTCTGCAGTTAAGGCTTTAATGCCTTGCATAAGCAAACAATGAGTCATGGCAGCATCGACTAAGGTGCTTGCTACGCCGCCATGTAAGAAGTGAGTGTAGCCTTGAAGCTGCTGACTTGCTTTATGATAACCAACAACTTGATTTTCACCGTCTGCAAAAAACTTACATTGTAATGACAATGGATTTTGTTTAGCGTCGCCACAGACAACACATTGACTGTGGCTTTGTTTACAATCTTGATAACTACTCACACTAAGCCTTGTTTATTAATAGGGACAGATGGCTGTTAAGGTTTTTCTTAACTAATGTACTAAAAACGCGCATTGACCATTTGGTAAGTTTTATAGCCACCGCTGAGGTTGCGTGCTTTAAAACCATGCTGGACTAACATGCGACAGGCGACATGACCGCGCAACCCTACCTGACAGAGCAGCAATAATTCTTTGTCTTTGGGAAGTTCATTGAGTCGGTCTCGAAGTTGCGGCAGCGGAATATTAATCGCATTATCAATCGCACCCACAGCCGTTAGTTCGCCAGGATTACGCACATCGACAATAATTTGTGTCGCAGTCAAGGCCTGTAGATCTTGAGTGTGACAAGTCACTTCATCGCCTAATAACACATTAGCCGCGACCATACCTGCCTGATTGACCACGTCTCGCGCAGAGCCAAAAGGAGGCGCGTAAGTGAGCTCAAGGTCGGCTAAATCATATACCGTCATCCCCGCGCGTTGCGCTACCGCTAATACGTCAATACGCTTATCGACACCATCAATCCCAGCAGCCTGAGCACCTAAAATGCGGCCATTATCAGGACAAAACAACAGTTTTAAAGTAATAGGGTGAGCCCCAGGATAATAGCTGGCATGGCTTGCTGTGTGGACATAAATTTTTTCAAATGGGATAGCTTGCCTTAGCAAACTTTTCTCATTTAATCCCGTCGAGGCGATGGCCATATCAAACAACTTACAGATTGCGGTCCCTTGGGTAGCGCGATATAACCTATCACCACCCAACATGTTATCTGCGGCTAATCGTCCCTGACGATTAGCCGGTCCAGCAAGTGGAACAAGTGAAGGATTACCGCTGACGAAATCAGCGGTTTCAATGGCATCGCCGACAGCATAAATATCTGCATCGGAAGTACGCATCCCGGCATCTACACGAATACCACCGAGCGGGCCTAATACTAAGCCGCACTCTGATGCCAAGCTAGTTTCAGGTTTAACGCCGATGGCGAGGATGACTAAATCTGTTGCTAAGGTGCTGTTATCACTCAAGGTTAATTGTAAATGGGAATGGGGCGGTACCGGTTTATCATAGTCATCGGTAATATCGGCTTCAGCAAGTTGAATTTGGCACTCATTGACGGCGGTTAAGCCTGTTTTTAAGCGTAAATCAACCTTATTATCAACTAGCTTTTGATGCAGTATATTGGCCATTTCAATATCCACAGGCCCCATAACTTGGTCGGCAAGTTCGAGTAAGCTCACCTCTAATCCTCGGTGGCGCAGCGCTTCCACCATTTCTAAACCAATAAACCCACCCCCTACCACAGTGGCATGTTTCGGCTTATGCAGCACAAGGTTCGCCAGTACTCTATCCATATCAGGAATATTACGTAGACTATGGACGAACTGGTTATTGATGCCGCTAATGGGTGGTTTTATTGGTGATGCCCCCGGGCTTAGTAGCAACTTGTCATATGACTCTTGATATATTTCATGGGTAATATGATTACGTATGTTTAGCCTTTTAGCTTGCCTATCAATAGCAATCACTTCATTAAACACCCGGACATCAACATTGAAACGTGATTTGAAGCTTTCGGGTGTTTGCAACAATAATGCATCTCTGGATTCAATTTCACCACTGATATGATAAGGCAAACCACAGTTGGCAAATGAAACAAACTCGCCCCTTTCTAACATGATAATTTCAGCCGTTTCTGATACACGTCTTGCTCTTGCTGCTGCTGATGCCCCACCGGCAACCCCACCGATAATTACTATTTTAGTCATTGTTTTCTCCGATAAAATTTAATATTAACCTAGCGGCTATCTAGTCGACTTTCTGTCTAGCAGACTGGCTATTAAGTGCTTGTTGGCAATCAAAGCAGTGACCATACATATTGAGGCTGTGGTGGTGAATAATCATACCGTGATGTTCTGCTGCTAAGCCTAAACGAAGCTCAATCAAGGGGTCGGTAAATTCAGTTAACTTGCCACAGGTTAAGCAAATTAAATGATCATGACGCGGTTTATTATTGAGTTCATAAACAGCATTTTCAGACTCAAATAGTCGTCGTACGACTATGCCTGCTTGCTCAAAATGCGCCATAATTCGATACACAGTATTGAGACCTATGGTCTCTCCCTGCGCATTTAAGCCTTGATAGATATTTTCTACTGTTAAATGCTGCTCATCGACTTGAGTTAGAAACTCAAGCAACTTACATCTTTGAGTGGTTATTTTGAGGCCAGAGTCTTTCAATACTGCTTGCATTAGACTTACCTAAACACGTCAATACGTGTTACCAGTGTTTAATTTTTAGTTGATATTTTTTGTCATCAAGGCTTTGCTATTGATTAAACTATCAACCACCTTATATCGAGCCCCTTTAACCAAGTTAGCTAACGTTTGGCGGGATATTCCCATTGACTTAGCGGCTTCTTGTTGCTGCATTCCGAGCAAATCAACTAAGCGCAAAGCCTCTATTTCATCTTCAGCAAGTGGCACCTGTTCTAACTGTGCCATCGGAATCCCATTGGGTTTAAAACAAATATTGGCTGCTTGGCCACATATGGTTCGGGGAATTTTTGGTCTTGCCATGTAACACCTCATTATTGGCATATGCTATATATACTGAATTTAGTTCGCACTTGCAAGATCTATTCTTTTTTTTACTGTGATATGTAAACTGATCTTTGACATGACCAATGACATTTAATGATATCTATTATGTCACCGTAGGTAACTCAGATAATGATAAAGGCTAAAATTAATGTGCATAGTCGTTAACGCTTGGGCTTATTATTCCAAGCTAAGGTTAACTCACAAGCTCCATGTTTCAAGTGCGCCGTCTGAGCTTAAGGTCAATAGCTTACCATTAGGTTTGATCACCATTGAAAATACCGTTGTGCCAGCGTTATAGGCAGTGATATCCCAATGAGAAAGCTCCTTTCCCGATGAGGCATCCCAATAGATAACACTTTGCTTTGAGGTTGCGGTAATTAAGTTGTTGCCATGGTTGGTGAATAAAGCCTGTCGAAAATAGCGATAACGTTCAAGGTAATCAAGATGGCTCACTGGCTGCGTAGTTTGGGTATCGATAATGACATTATTGTCGAGTGCATCAGCAATAAATAAGCGTCGATTAGTTTCATCAAAACTCACGCTGGTGATCCGTTGAGGGCGGGAAAAACTGCTGATGAGCTCACCGTTATAAGTGGCCCAAATGTGTACATCACCATCAAGCCCAGTCGATAATACCTGTTGTTCAAAATTAGAGAGCTCAATATGATTAACGGCAGCACTGTGTTGTTTAAACAATGACATCGTCATGCTGCTTCTTTGTATCACAGTAATTGAACCATCATTCATCCCCACTAAAATAGTGCTGCCTGTTTGGCTCAGAAAAAGGCTCGAAATACTGGCATCGGGATTAAACCCCTGCGCAGGCCAACGTATATCTAATTTGCCCGTTTCAAGATTGAAAATAGAAATTTTTTGTTTGCCTGCAGTGGCAAGGTATTGTTTGTTACCTGACAACGCCAGCAGATAATTAGTGTCATCAAAGTCATCGTCAGACCATTGGTGTAATAATTGGCTTGTTGCTACATTCCATATCGATAATGTGCGGCTTCTGCCTAATGTAACCGCCATACTGGCATCCGTTGACAGTATGCCATCAACGAGCGTTTCGTTAACGAGTCGCTGAATGTTATCGGGTCTTTTCATGACCACAGCTTGATTGCAGCCTGAGATAGCCATCATCGTCACCATGATTGCACTAATAAGGCACACATTGCGCGGTAAGCTAGATCTGGCGTTGGCTAACAATATAATTCCTTTATAAAAAATGATACTTTCAACATAATAGCATAGTGCCATACCGCTGGTTTTATTCACTGCTTATGCAACATCTCACTCTATTTAGCGATAAGCTAGGACTTTTTGATATAGCAAAGTCTGCGTTCAAATTATGCATCTATTAAGAAAAAGCGATTTCAGGCACAATAACACTAACAACCTGTTATTTAAGCCAAGGAACCCACATGACCCAAATTACCTTAACGACTCCCGATGATTGGCATCTTCATTTTCGTGATGGGGATATGCTCGGTGAGACGGTTCCTGCTACGGCTCGTTTGTTTCAACGCGCGATTGCGATGCCTAATTTAGTCCCGCCAGTAACGACAGCGGCGATGGCGGTTGCTTATCGGGATCGTATTTTAGCGGCTCGCCCAATCGGAAGTGATTTTCAGCCGTTAATGACCCTATTTTTAACCAATAATACCTCAGCACAAGACATTATCGATGCTAAAGCGGCAGGTGTTGTCGCGGGGAAGTTATACCCAGCAGGTGCCACTACAAACTCAGATGCGGCGGTAAAAGCATTGGATGAGTTGTTTCCGATATTTGAGGTTATGGCCGAGCAGGGCATGTTGCTATTGGTTCACGGTGAAGTGACCGAAGCGCATATCGATATTTTTGATCGCGAAAAGCTCTTTATTGATCGTTACTTATCGCGCATTGTCGAATCAATTCCCAGCCTCAAAGTGGTGTTTGAACATATCACGACTAAAGAAGCCGCTGAGTTTGTTGCGGCCGCTTCAACCAATGTTGCCGCCACTATTACCCCACAGCATTTACTGTTAAATCGCAATGACTTGTTAGTCGGTGGCGTACGCCCGCATAACTTTTGTTTACCGGTACTGAAACGTAATATTCACCAGCAAGCTTTGCAAGCGGCTGTAGCGACTGGTTCAAGTAAGTTCTTTTTAGGCACCGACTCAGCCCCCCATGAGAAACACCGTAAAGAGTCCGCTTGTGGCTGTGCAGGCTGTTACAGTGCATGGAGTGCATTAGAATTATACGCTCAAGTGTTTGATAATTTAGGTGTTATAGATAAGCTCGAAGGGTTTTCCAGCTTATACGGTGCCGATTTTTATGGTCTCCCTCGTAATACCGGAACCGTGACATTAGTGAAACAAGAATGGGTTGTGCCAGAAGAGATTATTTTACCTAACGGTAATCCTATCGTGCCATTTTTTGCCGGACAAAAAGTGAATTGGAAAGTGAAAACGACTTAGTTTAATCGCTAAGTCGCTAAGCGTGCTTATTTTCAATAGCGCGTGGTTAACCGAGAACTCTTATCGCGAAGCAGATTTATTGATGCCTGTCAGTTTGCTGATAGGCATTTTGATCAGCGCCTTAATAAGGGCTTCTTATTCGGTCTTTTATTTTTTGCCTGTGTCTTTAACAGCTCTTCAAATGCAGCTCGAGGTAATGGCTTACTAAATAAGTAACCTTGGCCGTAATCACATTTCAGTGCATTGAGCAGATGATACTGCTCTTCTGTTTCAACACCCTCTGCAACGACCGTTAAATTGAGCCCATGTCCCATTGCTATCGCCGCGCCGACCAGTTCCAGATCGCCCGGATCAACCGTTATATCGTGAATAAAGCTCTTATCTACTTTCAAGGTATTAAAAGGGTAACTGCGCAGATAACTGAGTGACGAATATCCGGTACCAAAATCGTCCATCGAGATACTGACACCAATATCGTTAATCCAGCTTAAGTTACTGTCTATAATAGGATCGCCACTGAGTAGTACCCCTTCGGTGATTTCAAGTTCTACAGAAGTAGCATTAATTTGGTGTATATCTAGCTGAATTTTAAGCATATCAACAAAGGTATTTTCTCGGAATTGTTTGGGAGAAACGTTAATGGCTATTTTAAAATGAGGATTAAATTCGAGCTGCCATTTTTTGGCTGCAGTAAATGCGTTCTCGATAACAAATTGGCCGATAGAGACAATCAATCCCGTTTGTTCTGCGATAGGAATAAATTCATCAGGAGTGACTTGGCCAAGTAAATCACTATTCCATCTAAGCAGCGCTTCTGCGCCAATGATTTTACGACTTCTAATGTCTACAAAGGGTTGAAAATAAACCTCGAGCTCTTTGCGCTTCAATGCACTTCGTAATTGCTCTTCAACCCTAAGGCGTCGATTCATATCGTGGTTCATTTGATGGGTATAGAAGTTATAGGTATTTCTGCCGCGGTCTTTTGAATAATACATGGCAGAATCTGCCTGTCTTAGTAATTCTTTAGGGTCTTCACTGTCTAGCGGGTAAAGTGCAATACCAATACTGATAGTTGACACTAACTCACGGCTTTCGAGTCTAAAAGGAATGTGAAATTTCTTGAGCAGTTTAGTGGCAATGATCTCAACGTCAGCGGGATTATTGATGTTGCTCAGTATAATGATAAATTCATCACCTCCTAACCGACCCACTACATCATTGTCTCTAATGGAGTGTTTTAACCTTGCAGCCGCTTTAATTAACAATTCATCACCAACAGAGTGGCCCAAGGTGTCATTAACCTTTTTAAAATCGTCTAAATCTAAAAACAGTACTGCCACACTGTTTTTTGCACGATAAGCGTCTTTGAGCATTTGCGACAATCTATCAAGGGAGAGCAGTCTATTTGGCAAGCCTGTTAAGCTATCGTAATGAGCTTGATGGAGGATTTTTTCTTCTTGCTGTTTGTAATACGTTACATCTTGTTTTAGTGCCAAATAGTGTTTGGTGATGCCCGCATTGTCAAAAATGGGTGCGATATGAGCATGTTCCCAGAAAATCTCACCGTTTTTCTTTTTATTTTGCAGTTCACCCTGCCACGCATGTCCTTGAGAAATCGAATCCCATAATTCTTTATAAAGTGATTTAGGGGTTAACCCCGACTTTAACATGCTAGCTGGTTGGCCAATGACTTCACTTGCGGTGTAGCCAGAAATTTTTTCAAATGCACTATTAACATATTCAATTTTGCTGTCGATACTGGTTAATATCATTGAGATAGGGCTTTGTTCTATTGCTTGTGACAGCGTGAGGGCTCGTTCCTCAGCCTTTTTTTGAGCGCTTAAATCAATGTCGATGCAGTACATTTCCACTTCGTTGTCTGTGTTATTGATTAACGTATGGGATGAATAAACCGCGACACTACTACCATCTGCACGTCTAAGGAGTAACTCTCCAGCGGGAATGGGGATACCATCATTAATCCATGCATTGATGTTGTTAATTACGTGGTTCTTATAAGGTAATGGAATAATTAGATTTTCGAGTTGTTGACCTAATGCTTGCTCTTTTGAATAGCCATAAAGGCTTTCACTGGCTTGGTTCCAAAAAATAACCGAACGGTTTTTATCATAACCCTGGACCGAAATCGAGGGGATTTTTTCGAAGATTTGTCTGAATTTAGATTCACTGTTTAGCAGCTTTTGCTCTGCATTAATTCGCTCTGAAATATCTTTAACAAAGCAGAAAAACATACTGTCATCACCATCCCAAAAGCTGATATTCACGTCAACATGAAACAAGTGCCCCAGCTTATGTTTGTGCAGCGAAGTATAATTGATGGTTTTAGTTTGCTTTGCTGTAAGGATATTTTGGCTTGAAAACTGATGTTTTTCACTGGTTTCAATTTGATTAATAGGCTTATCGAGTAATTCATCTAGAGTATACCCCGTCATATTGGCGAAACTCTGATTTGATTCGATTATCCTGCCATCGACCGACACAATGACAAAACCATCTTGGGCAGTCGTTATAATGTTGCGATAAGTGATTTCACTGCGACGTAATTGTTTTTCGATATGCTTTTGAGCGGCCAGATCTCGGCCTACGCCAACAATGCCCTGAATTTTGCCGGATAAATGAGTAAAAGGTGTTTTTTGGGTTCTAAATATATGCTCAACTCCATCTGGTGTCGTGATCCATTCTTCATCCATCCACGACTGATTTTCTTGCAACACAAACTGATCCGCTTTGATAAATTTATCCGCCTGTTGGCAATCAAATAAGTCATAATCGTTATGATATTTTATTTGCTCTGATTTGAGTTGCAACAGATTAGAAAAAGCCTTGTTACAGCCCAAATAAATGCCATCGGTTGATTTATAAAAAATAATATCGGGAATACCATCAATAATGCTTTGTAACAGGTTTTTTTCGGCTTCGAGGAGCGATTTATTATGATGTGATTCTTGTGCTAATTGTTGCCTTTGTTGATGTTTTTTAAGCAGTAATCCAAGTAGCATAGTGCCACAAGTGTAAACGGTGAGTAATGTAGGACCAATGGTAAGCATGATGTCGTATTTATCTGCTATAGGCATTAATAACCAACTCGATAAAACGGCAAGCTCGACCACAATCCCCATAACCAATAGGTTTTGCCAATTGGGTTGTTTGTTTGAATGTTGCATCCAGTATCGCCAGCCTAAACCAATGGCAGAACTGATGAAAATAACCAATGTGCCAACGTATAAACCTGCTCCGCCCTGATAAATACGAAAGCAAGCCGCGAGGATAGTGGCAATTAATGTCGGAATAAAACCGAAAAATAAACCGCTCAAGCTTAATAATATCCAGCGAGCATCAAAAACAATCCCAGGCCTAAGCTCCCAAGGATTATTCATTACACTGATCGCAATCATCCCGATAAAAATGCCACTCAAGACATTTTTATATTTATCGGGCGTTAGCCTTTGTAAGGTAATGACGTCATAAATGACCACAAGAGCCAGTAACAATACGGCGTTGCTCATCAAACTGAAAAAACTATCCATTTTTTCTCCACATAATAAGGGCGTTGCCTTGCTTAACTGTAGCTCAAGTTGGGTAATAATAAAAAATTAGTCTATTTTTATCATTATGTTAATAATATTGTGGCCGAGTATGGCACACACTGGTCATGGTTGGATCTAGATCAGATTATTTTATCAAGCCACTAGTAAAGTCAAGTCATTAAACGGTGGGTTTTCAACTCATTCTTCATATTCGGATTAGATCTGCAATATGAATATCTGGTTTCATCGGCAGTAGCCGTTGGTAAAGGAAAAATCTATGCTGTGGATAAATAACACGTTATTGAAAGACCCGTATGTTATTTGAATTTGGCTCTGTTGATAAGGAGCTGTCAATAGCCTGGTATTATCATTACGGTTGACTCATTTTGTCTACGTAATATTATCTCTGTATTAATCTGAGTAATAAACCATTATTAATACAATAAGATAACCATTAATGAAAGGCACTCATTTTTGTTAAGGTATTTTTAATATAAAAAATTGAAAGTTATTGGCATATTTCGAGGTCTATTAAATTATGACCAACATACTTAATCGTTAAGTATGAAATATGGATGAATATGACTATGACGACTTCATTTTCTGCTAAAACGCTACTCAGCTCTATCACAATCGGCTTAGCATTATTATTCGGCGCGTCAGCTCAAGCGTCTAGTATTACTGTACCGGACTCCATAATAGTCGAAACTATTAACGGTAAAAACGTGAGTTTTGAACATACCATTGGGCTTAACCATGGACAACAATTGGTTGAAATTAACTATCGAGATATTTTTCAAGACAATGCTGATGATTCAGGAGGTTGGGTTCGTTCTGAACCCTTATACTTAACATTAAATGTGGATCATAATCAGCGTTATGAGCTCGCAACGCCTGTTATTTATAGTGAGGAAGACGCCCGTGAGTTTTTAGACAATCCGCAAGTGACATTAAGTATCAATGGTCAACATCATAAAGATGTCGCATTAATGACTCAGTTGCAGTTATTAACTAAATTGGTATTAAAATAAATTTTATAATGATTCCCAATCATTGATAATGTCGAGCACAATAGCAATGTCCATAAAAAATCCGAGTGTGTTAAATTCACTCGGATTTAGACGGCTGTATTAGGTAGATTAGCCAATAGTTTGTTGTTAACTAAACGGCATTACCGTCAAGGCTACTTTTTTATGACTGCTTATTCAGTTTT
Organism: Shewanella sp. S1-49-MNA-CIBAN-0167; assembly: GCF_040310145.1. Taxonomy (NCBI): domain Bacteria; kingdom Pseudomonadati; phylum Pseudomonadota; class Gammaproteobacteria; order Alteromonadales; family Shewanellaceae; genus Shewanella; species Shewanella sp. S1-49-MNA-CIBAN-0167. The sequence goes on from NZ_JBEOPO010000005.1 coordinate 136,571, forward strand.
ATCACTGTTAATTATCCTGAATTGATGCTATTTATTGTCCGAACGAATCACTAACTCAACTCGTCGATTCTGCTTTTGGCCTGCGTCATCAAAGTTATTAGCGATAGGTGAATATTCACCAACCCCTTTTGCTTCAACTTGTTGTGCAGAAATAGAGAACTGTTTGATCAAACGGGATTTAATTGCCGTTGCACGTTTTTCTGACAAGGTTTGGTTATAAGCCTGTGAGCCCTGGTCGTCTGAATGTCCTACCACATAAAATAACTGTTTAGGGTGTGTTTGTAGGTATTGAGCCACAAGTTCTACAATCGGATAGGCTTCTGGTAATAGTTCATCGCTATCATATTTAAATAGCAAACCGTCTAGCGCCACATGGCCCGTTTTAGCTATCTCGTCGGTTAATCCCTGCAAATCAATACCCACGCGATCATTGTTTAACGTGGTTTCTTCAATGATCCGGACTTCTGCTGATAGTCGACTAGAATAGCCAATCACATATACCATGACATAAACATTACCTTCCGGTCTTTCTAACTTGTACAGACGATAAAACTGGCTGTCGTCCATACCGTTGGACATTAGTAATTTTAGGGCGTCATACATTTCTGTTTTTTTGCCACATTGCTTACCTGTACAGGCATAAACTTCGTTAAAGCCGAGCTTATTTAACGCATGTTGATAATTTGCGTTAATCTCGTATTCAGAATAAGTTCGAGGTAACACGTAGCCAATATCGGTGATTTTACCATCTAATATTAGCGTCTCAAGTTTGCTACCATTCTTACCCACTAATACGGCAATTTCCCCAAAACTATGGGTGGTATACTCATCGATATATGCGCCAGGAATGCGAGTCAACATAGGGTGATCAGCGGAGTTTTTTTCATCTTTGTTGCTATTGTCTTTTACCGCTATTTCACTCACTTCTTGTGATAAATAACCTTGATTAGTGGTGACTAAATCTAATGGTTCGTCGATGACTTCTACAATATCTAACTCTAAATTGGTGTAACGAGCCCAACTAGCCGCATATATCGATACGTAAACTTGTTTTTTAGGTGAGGTGATTTTTGCTGTTAACACTGATGGAGATTTTCGTGAATTTGTTTCTAGCGGTTTAATAAATTGCTGTAACTTATCTTCATCGCCACAACTTGCTTGCTCGCATTCAAAGAGGATCTCGGCATTTAGCGCGTTGAGCTGATTTTTATAGTTATTGATTAAATGAGCTGGCGTATAAGACGGCGGCAGTTCATAGTTGGTTCTGGTCAGTTTGCCTTTCACTTCTTTGGAAAAAATTTTTTTGTCTTCAATTGATGTGATCAATTGCACCGGCGTGAAATGCCGAAGTTCATTCTCTGTTTTTTTAACCTCTTTAGGCTCAGAAAACAATTCATGTGTTGTCGCCGAATAGGCATTCATTGCTGGCATAGCCGAAATGATGATTGCTAATGACATTAACGCGGGTTTTAACATATTAACTCCCTGTTGAAATAAAGTATCCCGTTAAGAAATAACGTTAAGTGCACATAAGATATTCAAACTTCATCAGGGTGTAAATGAATTACGATTATAATTACAGGGCGGTTATTACTTGTGATGTTTATTTTTCTATTAATAATCTAAAAGGGTGTGTTTATTGATTAATAATTGAGTTGCATTGTTTTTTAGGTGACAGTGGACAATAAATTGTGAATGATAAAGGGAATGTTAATAATGATTGAGAAGTCATTAGTCGGTTAATCTTACAAGGAAGTGACTATGAATAAATTATTTTTTATAGTGGTATGTTTATTACTAAATAGCAGTGTTGCAGAAGCTAAGTTTGATGAAGATTTACAAAAAAGGTGCGTTAACATTGTAAACTACAAGCTAGCAGGGGATGTAGACTCATTAATTCACTACTTTTACCCTAAAACAGGAAATAATCCAAAATTTGTTAAGTTTTATGAAAAAAAACAGATAAAAGATGCTAGAAGACATGCTGAAAAAGGAGCAGTTGATAGTGTTTCTGTAGTCGACACTAACGAGCTTCCTAATCCGGCAAGCGATAGTAAGCATGCAGGATTTAATATTGTTGAACAACGCTCAATTCTAACTCATGTTAAGTTTTCTAAAGAGGATCGACCCGTAAGCTATGAATGTATATTTGGTCGTGAAAAAGAGTCAAATGAGTGGTTTATTTTAAACGCGATTTAGACTTTAGATAATAAAAACAAACTAAAACGACTAACATTTGTTAGTCGTTTTATATATAAATACAAAACTACAGTGATTTTTTTATGCCTTGGTTAGCAAAGAAACTCCGCCAATTTAACAATGCTTCCTCTTTATCAGACAAATTAACAGAACAGCATAAGGTCATTTTAACATCAAATAGAATAGTGTGGCCCTTATCTAACTTCACTTGGGCGCTATTTATGATTTGCTTAGTGGGTGTCCCATTGGGGTTATATGCATTGGATTATTATCAATATGTATTAGAGGCGACGTTTACTGCATTAGCCATCATTCTCGTTAGCCATTTTATTCTCCATTTTAAAACAGGTTTTAAAGCGACCTTAACAAAAGATGCCATTGAATTACCGACTGTATTAATTGGCCAGCATTCGACGGGATACGTGCCATTTAGTCGGGTTGAAGAAATTCGTATCCAACGTTTTTATCATATTTACCGCTATGTTAAACTCGGCGCTATTTTTAACTCGCCAGCCAAAGGCGAGATATACACCCATGCACATCTAATGTTAAACAATGGCGAAGTTGTTAATTTGTCTCGGGCAAACCTCGTCTCATTACCTGAAATTGTCGAATACATACAGCAGCGTTACTCTCCCAAAATCAGTTATCGTTATCCAATGCCACTGACATTTTTAGGTGGGATGTTTCTGTTATATATCGTGTTACTTATGACACTGATAATGATGACTTAAGTGTTCGACGGGGCAATATCCCAGCTTGGTGTTTTTAGGCCTAGAACAACTCGTTTGCAACGCGCTTGGGCAAGCAACAGGTGATAGTTATTTAGCAATGGTTTCGCAAGGGTTAATGCGAATGCAAACACCTTGTAGATTGTAATTGAAATAAAGATGAACTTGACATAACAGTCAATAAAAATTGAAAAAATGGATTTATATAGGGATATATTCAATGAAACATAATGCACTTTGGTTAGCTATTTTATTAGCTGCTAGCGTAGGAATGAGTGGTTGTAATAGTGAGTTAGAGGAAGGGGAAGGCGTTGGCGTTGTGGTGCCCACGCCAGTAGATCCGGTTGATCCAACAGATCCTATCGACCCAACGGATCCGGTTGATCCAACTGATCCTGTCGAGTTTGTCGGTACCTGGGAAAATAAAGATGAAGATGGTGATGGCGTACCAGATGAGCAGGATGATTATCCGTTTGATGCGAGTCGATCAAGTTACTCTACTACTATCGAAAGCTCTTTTAACGATAATCCTAGTGCCGCAACCGTAATTTCATCTATTTTTCCTTTTAAAATAGAAGGTGTAATTGAAGAGAATGGCGATGGTGATGTGTATAAGTTTCAAGTAACTGAAGAGACTATAGAAGCAAATATTCCAATTACATTTTTACTTTTAATGGAAAATCTCAACTTTATACCTACCATGAGTATTTTGGATGAAAATGGTATTGCTATTTTTGAAATTAAAAATAATTCTGAGCAGCTCGGACAAGTTGGAGCCATTTCATCAATTATATTTACTTCACCAGGTACTTATTATGTTGCTATTGCTGAAATAAATTTAAAAGGTGACGCTAGTGCCAGTTATATATTAAAAGCTTTCAATGATACAGATTTTGATGGATTGTCTACTACAACAGAAAATGCTTTAGGAATGAATAGTGAACATCCAGATACTGATGGTGACAATATTCATGATGGTAATGAGTTTTATGTACAAAATTTTGGAAAAATAGATCTTGATTTTGATGGTGATAATATACCTAATTGGTTCGACTTAGATTCCGATGGTGATGGCTTAAGTGATGAATTTGAGGGCATTAATGATGCTGATGATGATGGTTTAGGTGCATTCGTTGATATTGATTCTGATGGAAATTCAATCGAAGATAATATTGAGGCTGGTGATTTATCTAAACCGATAGATACAGATCGTGATGGTATTGCTGATTTTCTCGATTTAGATGATGATTCTGATAGATTATTTGATATAAATGATAATGATAGGTTAACTAAATTAAGTATCGATAATAATTTTCAAGTTTTTGCTTTGCGATATAATGATGAATTAGGCATAAGTTTTATAGATAGAGCTTTTCCTGGAACTAAAGTATTTATTCAAGGGCAAGATATACCTCAAAGAAATGCCTATTTTGTTATAAACAATGAAGGTAAAGTATATAATATAAAAATTTCAGACTTTGTAGATGATGGTTTTTTTGTTTATTTACCAGAAGACATAGATGATGAAAAAGAGTATGAGTACTTCATTACCAATGGAGAATATAAAAGCAGTTCAGAGTATTTTAGAGTATCTTCTTCTTTAACTCCTATTATCACGGAATTGCCGAATGAAAAATATAACCCTGGAGATGTGGTTTCGTTAAAAGGGCGTAATTTTCAACCAAATATGTCTGTGTATTTTGGTGGGGAGATCATATCGCCAGATTCAGTTTTAGATAATGAAGCTATTATCACAATTCCTGAAAATTCTACATCGGGGTTTATTTACATAGAGTCATTACAATTATTTAGCAATAAGATTTATATTGAAATTAATGAAAGTGTTTCCTTGTCAATGTCTTCTGATTTTAAATTCGAGAGTTTTTATATCTTAAATGAAGAAACAAATGAATACGATAATCTAGAGGTAAACAAAACGATAGAATTTGTAAATAAAGATAAAGTTAGTTTTGTTGATATGTTTAAGTTCAAAGATGGCTATGTACCCTATGCTACTATTGCAATTTTTAATGATGAAAAACATGTCGAAGTTAATAATCAAAGATTAATATTGTCTAACCTACTATTGATGCCTTCAATTGAGAAGTTTATACCAATAGAACAAGGTGATATTAAATTATTAAATGCTAGTATAGTTTCGAATGAGATCACAAAAAATAACTTTTTTGATACATTACCACAAAAAAAAGAATCGATTATTAGGGTTATTCAAGATTTAGAAAATATGGATGTAAAGAGCTATTCCAAAAGTATTGAAAAGATTAATTCTTCAAGTGACGATTCAATAAAACCTTCCATAAACCCAGAAGGTAGCTACTGGGACGAAATATCTTTAAGTCCTACAAAAAAAGCTTTCGAAGAAGAATGGTATAAAGCCCTAGAATATGATGGAAATATCGAGGTTCAAAATCGTTCTCAACTTCTTTTGAGCCTAGGTGTTCATCCCATGAATGAAGATCTTGAAAAGGGAGATGGATTCGTTACAGATAAAAATGGAAAAACTCATGATCATATTCAAGATATGTTTGATAGGGATATTATCGGTGCCCAATATCTGCAACTATTTGGGGTTGACATTTGGTCGCAAGATGTGACATATAAAGCATGTGCTTATACCGATTGTGTGTATACAGTTTTGAGTCCTGGTTATGCAGAGCCTTATGCAACAGAAGCTGGACAAGTAAGTATTCGCTCTCAACTCTACTTACGATCTTTAATTGAAAGAGGTATTTGGCCATCATTAAAATTAATGCTAGATGTAGTTGGTTTATCTAAAAAAGTGCCTAGCGGACCAATGACCAAACTTAAAAGTGGTAAGAATATAATAGAAATTATTTTGACACATGGGTTTAATGATATAGATTTTATTAGAGATACAATTGAAAAAGCACAGTCTGATGGTCAATGGAGCCAAGCTGTAGAAGCTATCGTATGGGGGAGGCTTAATCTTATGCTAGATTTAGAAAAAGCTTCTTTGGCTGAAGGTAAGACAGGCCCATTACTAAACGCACTTTTACATGAAATGAATATAGACCCAATTAGTATTGGCGAGGCGGTTTTAAAAGCTGTTGCAATAAGATTAGTTCCTGTTATCGGCGAAGTTGCCATAGTCTGGGATGTCTTAAAAGGTGTAGATGCTGGTGCAGATATAACAAAGTTTTGGTGGAATTTGAACCATGTGGGTGGGAAGTATGATTTTTATGTTAATTGAGGAATGAAGATAATCACTCTTAACCCCGGTATTGTGAGTGCAGAAGAAAAAGATGTTAATCTAACAATTAGAGGTGCAGGTTTTAAGCCTGTCGATAACTGGTGGCCATGGGCTGATGAGCATCCCTTAGTTACTATTTATGATCAAGGCAATAATGATAAAAAACTCGAAATATCAAAATATCAAGTTAATGAATCAGGAACAGAACTAATAATTATTATTCCTGGTAGTTATCTAAAAGATGCAATAGGGGGGGGTAGAGTCGAGGTTATGCATAGAAATCAAACCACGAAATCAACAGATTATAGCGACCCCAAAATAATAAAAATTGGGAGTGGATTTGATATTGACAAGCTCTATCCTAGTGAAGGATTTCCTAAAGATGTAATTACTTTAAAAGGAATTGGTCTCGATAAAATACTGAAGTATGGTTTAATTCGGCAACAGGACAAGAGAAGGCTGTTATTACAAAATATAATACAGATTCTCTGACACTAATAGCTCCAGAAAATGCAAAAACAGGTAGCGTTACAGTTAAAAGAAATACAGAATTTAAAATTATCCCTTTTACGCTTCTTGAAAATAGGGTCGATATTAGATTTGGAGATAATGGCAATAATGCAGATGATAAATTTGCTCTTTGGATAAACAACAAGCAAATAGGTTTGATGTCTAGTGGGGCGAGAGTTGTCAATATCAGTGAACAATTACAACCTGGTAGTTATACTGTGGAGCTAAAGGGTATTGAAGCTCCTGATGATATTGGAACCTATTATATTTGTTTTTCTGATAATGTAACTATAAACAGTGGTAGTAATGCACTTTCAGGCCGGGATTTAGTTCGAGATGCCACAAAATTATTTAAAATCACTGTTGCTAAAAAGGTTAATGCAAGTATCTCAAATTGTGCTTATATTAACAATTCAACTAATAAAGTAAGGATTTTACAAAATGGTTAATGTTATTAGGATTTTATTTTCATCGTTATTGTTTATTGTATGGAATCCTACTTCAGCAAGTGAGATTGAAGACGATCCCTTAGCAAAACGTTGTTTAGCTTTATTTGAAATATATAAAAAAAATGATTTAAGTTCCTTTTTGAATGAATTTCCTAGCCAAGTTGTAACTATCATAGGCGAAGAGACACTCAAGAAACAACTTAATAAAAAACATAATAAATTCAAAGAAGACTACAATAGTTCACCTAAAGAAATATTAATAACGGGTATTGAAAATATACAGTCTCACCCAAAAGCCATCGAAAGGATAGGTGTTGAAGAGTCGAAAGAAGTTAGCATATACATTGAAGGTGTAAATATTAGTAGAGTAGATGGATGCAAGTTCGATCGCATCAAAACTAAGTGGTATTTTAGTGATACTCCTCTTTAGGTTTAATGATGAATTAAAGTGAGCTTTCTGTTTAGAAAGCTTACTTTTTTACGCTAGAATGAATAAAAGTTAACACGGCTAGTCAAAAAGTTCGGCTCGAAATTAAGATAGGGAAATGTGATTTTGAACGATTTATATTATTTACTCACAGATAAACGTTGGTTTGTTGGTCATATTAGAAAAAAATATAATTGTATTAGTAAAGACCAAATTGTGCAATTACCAATAACTTGGGGGCTAAAGAGGTTACCATTAAAAGATGAGGTTAAGTTAGCTACGCTGCTGTTGATATTATTATTGATCTTTTTCGCTATGCTGGTGTTTACTGATGGTGCTTTGGCGGACGAATTCCCAATATTGTTCAAAATGAATGGTAAGCAATTTTACAGCCTAAGTGTCCCTTTAGTAACACTGTTCTGCCTCGGAGTGTATTATAAGTTAAGAGTTAAATTTTCATTAAGAAACAATGGGATTAGGCTGTCTGAACGTCTATATAATAATCATATAGGTATATCTGTAGACCAGTTGGTATTACCACCATTCATTCGTCAATTTAGTGTTCAAGAAACATTGAATAATACACCACCGTTTTTAAATTCAATCACGTTAAACAACAGTCAGATACACCAAATAGACGTTAAATGGTATCAATATTACACTTCGGTAAATGACACTTCATTTAGACAGAATCAGATCGACGCTATTGAAATTAAATTGAATGATGGCCAAGTTTACATCCTTAATAGTTGGGCGTTCCCGTATTCAAGTTTGCTTTACTTGTTCATTAAGTTTAATTACCCAGTAAACCTAGAAGATATTGGTACTAGATAAAATTAACATAGTCATTCATCTTGACAAACATGGCCAATAGCATGGCCACCCAGAATTATTGGCCAAATATTAAACACTCAACTACGCTTTATTTACCCTTCCTAAATGGTATTTGAAGATGGCCAGACCAAGACAAACTATCGTTAGCTTAGAAGACACGCCTTACTATCACTGTCCAATTAATAGCATGGCCACCCAGAATTATTGGCCAAATATCAAACAATCAACTACGCTTTATTTCCCCTTCCTAAATGGTA